>NZ_JBJLRI010000061.1:0-27408 GCF_050871405.1 Kineococcus esterisolvens | reverse complement strand
GGGGTGGGCGCCACCCCCGGCGCCCGCCCCCGCCCCGCCGCCGGCGCGCGCGCCCCCCCCCCCCCCCCCCCCCCCCCCCCCCCCCCCCCCCCCCCCCCCCCCCCCCCCCCCCCCCCCCCCCCCCCCGGGGCCGCGTCCTCAGCCGACGACCGAGGTGATGGCCTCCCCGAGGGCACCGGCCTCGTCGGGGGTCATCTCGACGACGAGGCGGCCCCCTCCTTCCAGCGGCATGCGCAGGACGATGCCGCGCCCCTCCTTGGTGACCTCCAGCGGACCGTCCCCGGTCCTCGGCTTCATGGCCGCCATCGGCGTGCGTCCTCTCTCGTGGTCCTCGTGCGCCCGCCGGTCGCGACCGGGTGCCGCGGCCGGCGTGTGTGCGTCCATCATCCCCCATGGGGGCCCCGGATCGTGCGCCCGGGCACGCGTGGCGATCACCCGGACGGCCCCCGCACCCCCGGCGCGCCCGTCACGGCGGCCAGTCCGCCGGCGGGGAGAACCGCCACAACCACGCCGTCCAGACGACCTGCAGGGCCAGCGAGGCGATCACCCAGGCCTGCAGCGCACCCCGGCGCCGCGGGTGCAGCCCCACCAGCGCCCCCAGCGGGAAGAGGAACACCAGGTAGCGGAACAGGCTGGTGAAGGGGTCGAGCACCAGCAGCAGGTACCCGGCGTAGGCCAGGCACCAGGTGCGCAGGTCCGCGCCGAGGGCGGCCGCGCGCCGGCCCAGCAGCACGACCGCGTACCCGGCCACGACCACCACCAGCAGCACGGGCCCGGCGACGGCGCCCAGGACGTACTGCGACACGTCCCACCACGGGCGCAGCCACACGACCTGCCCACCGCTGCGCCAGGCGCCCATCGTGGCGGTGTAGGCGTCGGCGCGGCCGGTCAGCAGCGCCGCGGTGAGCGGCCACAGCAACCCGGCGACCCCGGAGGCTCCCAGCAGGACCAGGGCTCGCAGCGCGTCCCGCCCGCCCAGCACCGCCCCGCGGCGGCGGCCGTCCCGCGCGCGCAGCAGCAGGTGCACGACGACCACGACGGACAGCGGCACCGCCACCGGCCGGGTCAGGCCCAGCGCGAGCGCGACGCCCGCGGCCGGCAGGTACCGGTGCCGCTGCAGCAGCAGGAGGAACGCCACGAGCAGCGCCAGCGCCGGGCCCTCGGTGTAGGGCACCTGGAGCACCACCGAGGGCGGGGACACGCAGAACAGCACCGCCGCGCTCCACGCCCCGCGCCTGGCCGCGCCGGGCGGGCAGCGCGCCGACAGCGCCCGCAGCAGCACGGCGTGCACGCCCACCGCGGCGGCCGCCCCCGCGGCCAGCGAGACGAGCGAGCCCGCCCACGCGAACGGCAGGCCCGTGCTCATCAGCGCCCTGGCCAGCAGCGGGGCCAGCGGGTAGAACGCCAGCTCCGACTGCAGCGGATCGCCGTCGGCGCCCAGCGGCACCGCGTCGGGGTAGCCGTCCTCGGCGATGGCGCGGTACCAGGTCGCGTCCCACAGCACCAGCAGGTCGGCGTAGCCGGGGTCCTGCGGCGTCCAGTCGCTGGGCTCCTGGAAGCGCGCGACCTCGGCGAGCACGAAGGCGCTGAAGAGCCGGGCGAGGGCGTAGACGGCCAGCACCCGCGCGGCGGCCGGCAGCCGCAGCCAGCGCAGCAGCAGCCGTTCACGGTGCCGCACCCGCCCACCCGCCCGGCGGGGTGCGGCGGTGCGGGCGGGAGGCCCGGGGGCGCTCACCGGCGCCCCTCCAGCTCGGGGCGGGCCGCGCGCAGCACCGCCCCGAACGCCGCGCGGCCCAGCAGCGCCGGCACGGGGCCGCCGAGGTCGGCCAGCAGCGCCAGCGCCCGGGGCCGCACCAGGATGCGCTCGGTCCACTCCACGCGCGCGCGCCCCGGCCCGTCCGGGCGCACGACGAGGTCGACGACGCCGCCGAGCACGGCGCCGACCTTGCGCACGCGGACCCGGCCCTCCCGCCCGGGAGCGGGCGGCGTGCTGGAGACGACCACCATCTCGTCGTCGAGCACGAACGGGCCCAGGCGGCTGACACCGGCGAAGCGCTCCCCCGGCCGCCCGGGCGCGCCCCCGCGGCGCTGCACGACCGTGGCCGGCACCCACGCGCTCTGCCGCGGCCAGTCGGTGAGCACCTCGAACACGCGGCCCGGCTCGGCGCGGAAGGCGGCGCGGGCGGTGAACACCACCTCGCCCCGGCGCCGGCCCGGACGGGGCGCGCGCCCGCTCAGTCCTCGGCGCTGCGCCACGCGTCGAGCTCCTCGTCGCGCTCGCGGATCTCCTCGCGCAGCCGGTCCAGGACCGCGTCGACCTCGTCCATGCGGTACCCGCGCAGCGCCGAGGAGAAGCGGACCTCGTCCACGTCGGCGGCCTGCACCGGACCCTCGGGCAGCCCGCGGAACGGGCGCGTGGAGGTGACCGGGCCGAGGGCGCCACCGACGCGGCCGACGGCGACGGCGGCCACCGCGCCGACGGTCAGCAGCACGAGGACCAGCAGCGCGACCGTCACGGCCGCCCGCTCCCGGCGGCTCCGGGGGACGCCCCCCCGCCGTCGGTGGGGAAGTCCGCGAAGCTGCCGACGATCTCGGAGCTGGGCAGGGCCACGCGCTCGCGGGGGGCGAGCTCCAGGTGGTCCAGCGCGTCGGACGGGCTGTCGGTCCAGTGCACGACCTCGAAGGCCAGCGGCCGGGCGAAGCGCCGCTCGACGAGCTCCTCCAGCCAACGGCGCAGCCCGGCGTAGTGGCCGTCGCAGTCCAGGACGGCCAGCGGCTTGGTGTGCAGGCCGATGGTGCGCGCCACCCAGATCTCGAACAGCTCCTCCAGGGTGCCCAGCCCGCCGGGCAGCACGATGAAGGCGTCGGCGCGCGCGTCCATCTGCGCCTTGCGCTCGCGCATGTCGTCGGTGACGACCAGCTCCCCCAGGCCCTCCGGCGGCAGCTCCAGCTCCATGAGCGCCTTCGGCATGACACCCGTGGTGCGGGCGCCGGCGGCGCGCGCGGCCGCCTCGGCCGCGCCCATGACGGACGTGCCGCCACCGCCGTAGACGAGGTCGTGGCCGCGCTCGCCGATCAGGCGGCCGACGGTGGCGGCCAGCTCCACGTGGGCCGGGTCGATGCCGCCGGAGGCGCTGCCGTACAGGCAGATGGTGCTCACGCCGCCCCCTCCCCCGCGCCGAGCAGCCAGCCGCGCAGCACGTCCAGGCACCGCTCGAGCTCCTCCACGCGGCAGCGCTCGTCGTCGGCGTGGGCGGTGGCGTTGTCGCCGGGGCCGTAGTTCACGGCCGGCACGCCCAGGGCGGAGAAGCGGGCCACGTCGGTCCAGCCGAACTTGGGCAGCGGGTCGGTGCCGGTGCGGCGCACGAACTCCGCGGCGGCCGGCAGGTGCAGGCCGGGCCCGGCGCCGTCGGCGGCGTCGGTGACGCGCACGTCGAAGCCGTCGAAGACCTCCCGCACGTGCGCCTCGGCCTCGGCGGCCGAGAACGCCGGCGCGAAGCGGTGGTTGACGGTGACGACGCACCGGTCGGGGATCACGTTGCCGGCGATCCCGCCGGCGATCCCGACGGCGTTCAGGCCCTCGCGGAAGACCAGGCCCTCCACCTCGACCTCGCGCGGGACGTACTGCGCCAGCCGGGCCAGCACGGGCGCGGCGGCGTGGATCGCGTTGCTGCCGCGCCAGGCGCGCGCGGAGTGCGCCGCCTTCCCGGTGGTGGTGACCTCCGCGCGCAGGGTGCCGTTGCAACCGCCCTCGACCACCGCCGAGGACGGCTCGAGCAGCACGGCGAAGTCGGCGGCGAGCGCCTGCGGGGCGTTGCGGGCCAGCCGGCCGAGCCCGTTGCGGGCCGCCTCGACCTCCTCGTGGTCGTAGAAGACGAACGTCACGTCGCGCGCCGGCGGCCGGCCCGCCGCGACCGCGGCGGCCGTCTCGCGGGCCAGCACCAGCTGCACCGCGACCCCGCCCTTCATGTCGCAGGTCCCGCGGCCGACGAGCACGTCCCCGTCGACGGGGTGCTGCTCGCGGCGCACCGGCAGGTTGGGCGGGTCGGTCAGCGGGACGGTGTCCAGGTGGCCGGCCAGCAGGACGCGCTCGCCGCGGCCCAGGGCGGTGCGGGCCACGACGGCGTCGCCGTCGCGCAGCACCTCCAGCGCGCCCCACGCGCGCAGGGCGCTCTCCACGGCGTCGGCCAGGGCGCGCTCGCCGCCGCTGACGGATTCGGTGTCGCACACCCGGCGGGTCAGCTCGACGACGTCGAGCGCTGGGTCGGCGAGGTCGTGCTGGACGGGGGCCGGGACGGTTCCGGGGGTCACGACCAGAACCCTAGGGCGTGCCCGGGCGCCGGGTAGGGTCGCGGGCGTGAGCGAGCAGACCAGCACCCCCGCCAGCACGACCGGCAGCGCCCCGGGGAGCAGCGCCGCCTCCCGGCGCGCGTGGGGGCACGGCCTGGCCACCGTCGCCGAGGACGGCACCGTGCTGGACGTCTGGTACCCCTTCCCCGCGCTGGGCGCGGCCTCCGCCGCCGAGACCAGCTCGTACGGGGTGCCCGCGGAGCTGGCGTCCCTGGAGGACTCCGACCCGCACCGCCGGGTCCGCCAGCGGGTGGTGACCACGCAGATCGACCTGGACGCCCCGCCCGCGGACGCCGCGGACGCCTACCTGCGCCTGCACCTGCTCTCGCACCGCCTCGTCGCCCCGCACGGCCTGGACGTGTCCGGCATCTTCGGCGTGCTGGCGAACGTGGTGTGGACCAACCACGGCCCGTGCGCGGTGGCCGACTTCGAGCGCACGCGGCTGGCGCTGCGCGCGAACGCGGGCCCCGTGACCGTCTACGGCATCGACAAGTTCCCGCGGATGACGGACTACGTCACCCCCACCGGCGTGCGCATCGCCGACGCCGACCGGGTGCGCCTGGGCGCGCACCTGGCCCCGGGCACCACCGTCATGCACGAGGGCTTCGTGAACTTCAACGCCGGCACCCTGGGCACCTCGATGGTCGAGGGGCGCATCTCCGCGGGGGTCGTCGTCGGCGACGGCTCCGACGTCGGCGGCGGCGCCTCGATCATGGGCACCCTCTCCGGCGGCGGCAAGGAGGTCGTCTCCATCGGCCGGCGCACCCTGCTGGGCGCGAACTCCGGCACGGGCATCGCACTGGGCGACGACTGCGTCGTGGAGGCCGGCACGTACGTCACCGCCGGCACGAAGGTCACGGTCCTGGACGAGTCGGGCAGCGCGCAGCGCACCGTCGCCGCGCGCAGCCTGTCCGGTGCGTCCGGGTTGCTGTTCCGCCGCAACTCCGTCACCGGTGCCGTGGAGGCCCTGGCGCGCCGCGGCGTGCGGGTGGAGCTCAACGCCGCCCTGCACGCCAACTGACGGCGGTGCCCGTCCGGACCCCCGCGAACCGGCGGCTGCCCCGTTCCGCCGCGGCGGCCAACCGCCGGGCCCGGCGCCTGCGTCCCCTGGTGGCCGCCGGCGCGGTGCTCGTCGTCCTCACCGCGGGCGGGGTGTGGCTGGTGCGCGACGAGGACGCCCCCGTGGTGCGCGAGCGCTGCACGGCGACGGTCGACGGGCGCTCGACGTCGCTGTCGCCCGAGCAGGCCGGCCACGCCGCCACCGTGGTGGGGATGGCGGTGCGCCGCGACCTGCCCGCGCGGGCGGCCACCATCGGCATCGCGACGGTGATCCAGGAGTCGGGCCTGCGAAACCTCGACCACGGCGACCGCGACTCGCTGGGCCTGTTCCAGCAGCGCCCGTCGCAGGGGTGGGGCACGCCCGAGCAGGTGCAGGACCCGGTGTTCGCCACCGACGCGTTCTACGACGCGCTCGTGGAGGTCGACGGCTACCGGGACCTGCCGGTGACCGACGCCGCGCAGGCGGTGCAGCGCAGCGCTTTCCCCCTGGCGTACGGCGACCACGAGGACGAGGCGCGGCTGATCGCCTCGGCGCTGACCGGCTACACCCCGGCCGGGTTCACCTGCCGGTTGCGCCGGGTGGGGGCGGACGCGCGGATCGGCTCCGACGAGGAGGCCTCCCCCGGCGCGCAGCGGCTGGGCGAGGCGATGGCCACCGAGGTGGTCCGGCAGGAGCCGCGCGTCGTCCCCGGCGCGTTCGGCGCGGCGCTGGAGTACGCGCTGGAGGGTGAGGACGCGCAACGGCTGGCGTGGGCGGCGGCCGGGTGGGCGGTGGCCTCCGCAGCCGGGTACGACGTGGTGGAGGTGAGCGTGCAGGGCCACCGCTGGGACCGCGGGCGCTCCGGGCGCGGCTGGGTCGCCGGGGAGACGGGTGTGCCGGCCGGGAGCGTGCGGGTGCGCGTCGCCTGACGCGGCACCCCCGCGGCGGCGTCAGCGGCCGGAGAGGTCCACGTAGTCGCGCGCGGCCTCGCCCACGTACACCTGGCGCGGACGGCCGATCTTGGTGGCCGGGTCGTTGATCATCTCGCGCCACTGCGCGATCCAGCCGGGCAGGCGGCCCAGCGCGAACAGCACGGTGAACATCTTCGTCGGGAAGCCCATCGCCTTGTAGATGAGCCCGGTGTAGAAGTCCACGTTCGGGTACAGCTTGCGCTCGACGAAGTAGTCGTCGGACAGCGCGATCTCCTCCAGGCGCATAGCGATGTCCAGCAGCTCGTCGCGCTTGCCCAGCTGGGACAGCACCTGGTCGGCGGTCTTCTTCACGATGGCCGCGCGCGGGTCGTAGTTCTTGTACACCCGGTGGCCGAAGCCCATCAGGCGCACGCCGCTCTCCTTGTTCTTCACCCGCTCCACGAAGGTGTCGACGTCGTCCTCGGAGTCGCGGATCGCCTCGAGCATGTCCAGGACGGCGGAGTTCGCGCCGCCGTGCAGGGGGCCGGAGAGGGCGTGGATGCCCGCCGAGACGGAGGCGAAGAGGTTCGCCTGCCCGGAACCGACGAGCCGGACGGTGGAGGTCGAGCAGTTCTGCTCGTGGTCGGCGTGCAGGATGAGCAGCTGGTCGAGCGCCCGCACCAGGACCGGGTCGATCTCGTAGGACTCGGCGGGGTTGCCGAAGGACATGCGGGTGAAGTTCTCCACCAGGCCCAGGCGGTTGTCCGGGTACAGCAGCGGCTGGCCCAGGCTCTTGCGGTGCGCGTAGGCCGCGATGGTCGGCAGCTTCGCCATGAGGCGGATCGTGGACAGCTCCACCTGCTCGACGTCGAACGGGTTCAGGCTGTTGGGGTAGAAGGTCGACAGCGCGCTGACGGCGCTGGAGAGCACCGGCATCGGGTGCGCGTCGCGCGGGAAGGCGTCGAAGAACCGCTTGAGGTCCTCGTGCAGCAGGGTGTGGCGCTGGATGCGTTCGGTGAAGGCGGTGAGCTGCTCGGCCGTGGGCAGCTCACCGTAGACGAGCAGGTAGCTGGTTTCGAGGAACGAGGACTTCTCCGCCAGCTGCTCGATCGGGTAGCCGCGGTAGCGCAGGACACCCGCGTCGCCGTCGATGTAGGTGATGGCCGAGGTGCACGACGCGGTGTTGGTGAAGCCGGAGTCGAGGGTGACCAGCCCGGTCTCCTTGAGCAGGCTGGAGATGCCGAAGCCGGGTGCGCCCGCGGTGGCCGGCGTGACCGGGAGGTCGAGGTCGCCACCTGCGTGCTTCAGCGTCACGGAGTCCACCATGCGGCTGACCGTACCCGTCCCGCGCCGCGCCGCCCAACACCGGGGCGGGCGCGGGGCGGGAGGGGTTCGTCACAAGGCCTGGACGCTCCTCCCCCGGGTCCTGCGCCCGCGCGCCCCGTGCACCCGGGCTCCAGCCGGTGGGCGTTCAGCCGGTGGACGCCCCCGGGCCGGCCAGGCGCTCGGGCACCTGCGCGACGCGCTCGTCGGCCGCGGTGAGGGCCACCCGCACGTGGCGGGCGCCGAGGGGGCCGTAGAAGTCGCCCGGGGCGACCAGCACGCCGCGCCGCGCGAGCAGCTCGACGGTGGCCCGCGAGCCCTCCCCGCGGGTACTCCACAGGTACAGCCCGGCGCCGGAGGCGTCGACGCGGAACCCCGCGCCCTCCAGCGCACCGCGCAGCACCTCGCGGCGGGCGCGGTAGCGCTCGCGCTGGGCGTCGACGTGGGCGTCGTCGGCCAGGGCGGCGGCCAGCGCGGCCTGCACCGGCCACGGCACGATCATGCCGGCGTGCTTGCGCACCTCCAGCAGCTCGCGCACCAGCGACGGGTCCCCGGCGGCGAACGCCGCCCGGTAGCCGGCGAGGTTGGACTGCTTGGAAGTGGAGTACACCGCCAGCAGCCCGGTGGTGTCGCCCCCGGTGACGCGCGGGTCCAGCACAGAGGGCACCAGCCCGCCGCGGGAGGCGTCGTGGCGCTCGTCCCAGCCGAGCTCGGCGTAGCACTCGTCGCTGGCGACGACCGCGCCGTGCTCGCGCGCCCAGGCCACCAGGCGGGCCAGCTGGTCGACCTCGAGGACGGCGCCGGTGGGGTTGGACGGGGAGTTCAGCCACAGCAGCCGCACGTCGTGACCGGCGCGGCGGGCCTCCTCCAGCGCCTCGACGCCCCCGCCGTCGAGGTCGACGGGCACGGGCGTCGCCCCGGCCAGGCGGGCGCCGACGTCGTACGTCGGGTAGGCCACCGCCGGGTGCGCCACGGCGTCGCCGGGGCCCAGGCCCAGCAGGAACGGCAGCCACGCGACGAGCTCCTTGGAACCGACGGTGGGCAGCACCCCGTCGGGGTCCAGGCCGTCGACGCCGCGGCGGCGGGCGAACCACGCCGCCACCGTCTCGCGCAGCGCCGGCGTCCCCCACGTCTGCGGGTAGCCGGGCGCGTCGGCGGCCGCCCGCAGCGCCCCGGCCACCACCTCGGGGGTGGGGTCGACCGGGGTGCCGACGGACAGGTCGACGATGCCGCCGGGGTGGCTCCCGGCCAGCGCCTTGGCGCCGGCCAGGGAGTCCCACGGGAAGTCCGGCAGCTCCGCGCCGCGGCGCCGCCGGGCGCCGGGGACGGCCGGGGCGCTCAGTGCCCCTCGCCCTGCGGCGGCAGCGCGCTGACCACCGGGTGGTCAGCGGCGATCAGGCCCATCTTCGCCGCACCACCGGGCGAGCCGACGGTGTCGAAGAACTCCACGTTGGCCGCGGT
This sequence comes from Kineococcus esterisolvens, assembly GCF_050871405.1. Classification (NCBI taxonomy): domain Bacteria; kingdom Bacillati; phylum Actinomycetota; class Actinomycetes; order Kineosporiales; family Kineosporiaceae; genus Kineococcus; species Kineococcus esterisolvens. The sequence continues at coordinate 18,324 of NZ_JBJLRI010000061.1, read as the reverse complement.
GAACGCCGACCACTGCTCGGGCACGTCGTCCTCGTAGTAGATCGCCTCCACCGGGCACACCGGCTCGCACGCCCCGCAGTCGACGCACTCGTCGGGGTGGATGTACAGCGAACGCTCGCCCTCGTAGATGCAGTCGACAGGGCACTCCTCGATGCAGGCCTTGTCCTTGACGTCCACGCAGGGCTGGGCGATGACGTAGGTCACGGGTGTCCTCCTCCTCCGGCGCTTCGGGCCGCCGGACGCGTCCTCCTAGTATCGCGGACGCCGTCGGTGCTCGCCGTCGGGGAGTGCGGGGAGGTGCCGGTGGGCGCGGTCGAGGGCGCGGGGGGGCTGGCGCACGTGCTGCGCGAGCACGAGCTCGTGGTCGGGGCCCGGGTGGTGGTGCGCCACCGCCTGCCCGACGGCTCGGCCAGCGACGCCCTGGGCGAGCTGGCCGCCGCGGACGGCGAGGAGCTGGTGGTGACGACCCGCCGGGGCGAGGTGCGGGTGCGCCGTGCCGACGTCCTGGCGGCCAAGGCGGTGCCACCGCCCCCGCGCCGGCGCGGGGCGCCGCACGAGGCGGTCGGCACCGACGAGCTGGAGGCCGTGATGGCCGAGCACTGGCGCCCCGACGAACGGGTCGACCTGGGCGGCTGGCGGCTGCGGGCCGCGGGCGGCTTCACCGGCCGGGCGAACTCGGCCCTGGCGATCGGCTCGCCCGGCGTGCCGCTGGGCGAGGCCGTGGCCGCGGTGGAGGACTTCTACACCCGGCGCGGGCTGCCGCCCCGGGTCGCCGTGCCGCACGCCGCGGACGCCGGACCGGACGCGCCGGCTCCGGCGCGCGAGCTGGCCGCGCGCGGCTGGGCCGCGGACACGCCGACGCTCGTGATGACCGCGGCCCTGTCGGCCCTGCCGGGTGCCGCGGCGGTGCCGCTGCCGGCCGGGTGCTCGGTGGCCGGTTCGCCGGAGCCGGACGCCGGGTGGCTGGGGCTCTACCGCTACCGCGGCACGACCGCGGTACCGCCGGCGGGGCGGCGCGTGCTGGTCTCCGCCGACGCGCAGGTGTTCGTGCGCGTGGTCGAGGGCGGCACCACGGTCGCGGTGGCGCGCGGCTCGGCCAGCCCGGGGTGGGTGGGGGTCACGGCCGTGGAGGTCGCCGCGTCCCACCGCCGGCGCGGCCTGGCCCGGCGGCTGCTGGCGGAGATCGCCGACTGGGGCCGCGCGCGCGGCGCGGTGTCGGCGTACCTGCAGGTGGCCGAGGCGAACGCCGGCGCCCGCGCCCTGTACGGGAGCGCCGGGTTCGCGGTGCACCACGCCTACCACTACCGGGTGCACCCGGGGGCTTGAGCACTCCCGGGCGGCCCGCCCGCGCACCCTCCCCCCGGAGGGCGCGGGCGGGCCGCCCGCGGTCCCCCGCGCGTCCGCGCCTCCCCTCCGGGCGCGGTGGCGCGGGTCAGCCCCGGGACGCGCCCGGGGACGTGCGGTGCGCGGCGCCGTCGCGCAGGTCGAGCACGCGCGGGGCGGCCGCGGCCCCGTGGGCGGCGTGCGCCGCTCCCAGGACGTCGGTGATCTCGCGGCCGATGAGCTCGTGCCGCTCCAGCAGCGCGTCGCGCAGCGCGGCGACGAGGTGGCGGTGGCGGCCCAGCAGCTCGCGCACGGCGTCGCGCTGCTCGGTGAGCAGGTCCTCCACCATCCGCCGGCCCTCGGCGTCGCCGAGCACCCGGGCGACGAGGTTGCCGTCGGCGAGGGCGCCGTTCTGCACGGCGGTGAAGGACACCAGGGTCCCGGCCATGCCGGCGGCACCGACCATCTGCGCGGCCGTGGAGGTGGCGGCCTGCAGGTCGCCGGCCGGGCCGGTGGACACGTCGCCGAAGAAGAGCTCCTCGGCGACCTGGCCGCCGAAGGCGATCTGCACCAGGGCGGCCAGCTCGGCGCGCGAACGGGTGTAGACGTCCTCGGCGTCACCGTGGGCGAGCAGCCCGAGGGCGTCGGCACGCTTGACGATGGTGAGGATCTCCAGGCGCCGCTGCGGCGCCACCAGCCACGCCACGGTCGCGTGACCGGCCTCGTGGGTGGCGATGAGCCGCTCCTCGTGCGCGGTGTAGCCGACGGGCTGCCCCAGACCCACCTCGGTGACCAGGCGGGCGTGCTCCACGTCGGCCCACGACATGCCCCCGGCGTCGCGGCGGACCGCGTTGACGAGCGCCTCGTCCAGGAGGTTCTCGATCATCACGGGGCTGTAGCCGTTGGTGATGCCGGCGAGGGCGTCGCGGCGCTCGGGGTCGTCCAGCTGCGCCTCGTGCGCCTTGCGGGCCAGGAAGTGGTCGACGAGCTCGCGGCGGCCGGCCTTGTCGGGCAGCCCGAAGCTCAGGCGACGGTCGAAGCGGCCGGGGCGCAGCAGGGCGGGGTCCAGGGCGTCGGCGCGGTTGGTGGCGGCGATGACGAGGACCTCGGCGGGCTCGCTGCGGGGGCGGGCCAGGCGCCGGTGCGCCGGGAGGAAGCGGTTGGTGCGGTCCACGAGCCAGCCGTGCAGCCGCTCACCGGTGGTGGGCTCGTCGAAGGACTGCATCTGCACGAGCAGCTCGTTGACGACGCCGCTGGCGCCCTCGCTGCTGGCGAGGCGCTCCACCCGCGCGGCCGGGGCGGTGGCGGCACCGGTGGCGAGGCTGCCGGCGGCGCCCATCCCCAGGCCGGTGAGGCCACCGCAGCCGAGCACGCCGGGCACCGCGGGGGCCGGGGTGGCGGCCATGCCGCCGCGGGCGGCGGCGATGGCGTCGATCTCCTCGATGAACCCGATGGCGCCGCCCTCGGCGCGGGCGGCCTTACGCAGCGCCCGGAAGTACGAGCGGACCTTGCGGGCGGTCGCGCCGTACCACATGGACTGGAAGGAGGTGGCCGAGACGAACAGGAACGGCACGCCCGCCTCGTGCGCCATGGCCTTGGCCATGTGGGTCTTGCCGGTGCCGGGTGAGCCCTCGAACAGCAGGCCGCGGCGGGGCCGGCCGCCCATGTCGCGGCGGAAGCTGCGCGCGGACAGGAACAGGTCGAGGCTGCGCTCGACGTCCTCCTTGACGGGCGCCAGGCCCTTGACGTCGTCGAGGGTGACGTCGATCTGCTCGGGCCGGTACACGACGTGCGGGGAGCGCCCGGCCACCAGCGTCTGGCCCAGCAGCACGGCGATGAGCACCGCGAAGAACAGGCCGGACATCAGGTACAGCGGGTCGATCGCCGGCCACGCCGGCAGCAGCGGGTGGCCGGTGGCCAGTCGCGCGGCGGCGGCGGCCACCACGCCCAGCACGACGGCGGCGAGCGCGGCGGTGCGCCGGCGGCGGCGGCGCTCGCGCAGCCGCCCCACGTCGCCCGCGTCGCGGCCCGCCCGCCGGGCGCCGGCGCCCCGGGTCGCACCGGAACGCCCGTGCGGTGTCCCCACCAGGTCGGCCACGGCCGCTCCTCTCCTCGGGCGGCCCGGAAGGCGTACCGGGCCAGGGCTCCACCCAACCCCCGCCCCGGCAGCCGTGCGCACCGCGGTGACCGGTTCGGAGGACCGGGTTCACCCGACTGGCGCAACGGAGCGTGAACGCGCAACCACGGCCGGGGCGGCCCGGGAGGGGGCTCAGGAGGTGGCGATGCCGGCGAAGAGGTCCGTCTCGCGCCCGTCGGCGTCGAAGGGGCCGGACGCCACGCCGTGCACGAGGCGGAAGTGCTCGCGCGGCACGAGGGCCTGCGGCACCCCGTTGGACAGGCGCAGCGCCGGCACCTCGGCCTCCAGGTCGAGCGTGACCTGGGTGGCGTGCGCGCGCAGCGCGGCGATCTTCGCGGGGAGCTGCTCAGCGCCCTCGACGACGGTGGTGACCTGCTCGTCGGGGACGACCACGCTGGGCAGCGGCCCGTCGGGGTCGGCGGCCCCGGCCGCTCCCGACGCGGCCAGGGCGCGCAGCGCGGCGCGCGCCTCGCTCTCGGGCTGCACGACCTCGTAGACCTTCGCCACCTGCCACGGCACGGGGGGCGCCGGGTCGCCGTCGCGGCCCTCCCCCGCGGCCAGGACGAGGGCGCGGGCGGTGGCCTCGGCGACGCGCACGTGGTCGGGGTGGCCGTAGCCGCCGCCGGGCTCGTAGGTCACGACGACCTGGGGGCGGACCTCGCGCAGCACGTCGGCGATGCGGCCGGCGACCTCCTCGGGGTCGGCTGCGGTCAGTGCGCGCGGGTCGACGTCCTCGCCGGCGGCGGCCCGGCCCGGCTGCGCCCAGACCATGCCGGAGTCGCGGTAGCCGCTGCCGTCGGGGCGGGTGAGGAAGCGGTGGTCCTCCACGCCGAGCGCCTCCATCGCCGCGGCGAGCTCACCGGTGCGGTGCTCGGCCAGCTCCTCGGGCGTCAGGTGCGCCAGCTCGGGGGGGATGACCTCGCCCAGCTCGCCGCGGGTGGCGGTCAGCAGCGTCACGTGCGCGCCGGCGTCGGCGTAGCGCGCCATCGTCAGGGCGGTGCCGAGGGACTCGTCGTCGGGGTGGGCGTGCACGAGCAGCAGCCGGTGCGGCTGGTCGAGGCCCTCCATCGACGCCAGCTCGGCGGGGTCGAGCTCGCGCGCGGTGTCGTCGACGAGGTCGGCGGCGATCTCCATCGGGTCGCGGCCCGCCGTGGCGGCCCCGGCGGCACCCTCGGGGGTGCCGTCGGGTTCCGCGGGGGGCTCGGGGATCGTCGTCATGCCCCAACCCTGTGCCGTGACGCTGATCGGTGCAAGACGCATGATCGTGACGGGGAGCGGTGGGCACCCCACCGGGAACGCCGCGGGGCGGGCGACCCGTCGCCCGGGCCCACCCGCCCTGCGGCGCGGGGTCTCAGCCCTTCTTGGCCTTCGAGGCCGTCTTGGCGCGCGCGGAGGCCTCCAGGACGACCTTGCGGATGCGCACGGCCTCCGGCGTCACCTCGACGCACTCGTCCTCGCGGCAGAACTCCAGCGACTGCTCCAGCGACAGGTGGCGCGGCGGGATGAGGCGCTCGAACTCGTCGGAGGTCGAGGACCGCATGTTGGTGAGCTTTTTCTCCTTGGTGATGTTGACGTCCATGTCGTCGGCGCGGGAGTTCTCCCCGACGATCATGCCCTCGTACACCTCGGAGGTGGGCTCGATGAACATCTGCCCGCGCTCCTGCAGGTTCGTCATCGCGAACGCGGTGGCGGCACCGGCGCGGTCGGCGACCAGCGACCCCGACTGGCGGGTGCGGATGTCGCCGGCCCAGTGGTCGTACTTCGCGAAGAGCGCGTGCGCGATGCCGGTGCCGCGGGTGTCGGTGAGGAACTCGGTCCGGAAGCCGATGAGCCCGCGGGAGGGGACGTAGAACTCCATGCGCACCCAGCCGGTGCCGTGGTTGGTCATCGTCTCCATGCGGCCCTTGCGGGCGGCGAGCAGCTGGGTGACCGCACCCAGGTACTCCTCGGGGCAGTCGATCGTCAGGTTCTCGAAGGGCTCGAGGGTCTTGCCGTTCTCGTCCTTGCGCAGGACGACCTGCGGCTTGCCGACGGTCAGCTCGTAGCCCTCGCGGCGCATCTGCTCGACGAGGATGGCCAGCGCCAGCTCGCCGCGGCCCTGCACCTCCCACGCGTCGGGGCGCTCCGTCGGCAGGACGCGGATCGAGACGTTGCCGACCAGCTCCTTCTCGAGGCGGTCCTTGACCAGGCGCGCGGTGACCTTGGCGCCCTTGACGCGACCGGCCATGGGCGAGGTGTTGATGCCGATGACCATCGAGATCGCGGGCTCGTCGACCGTGATGAGCGGCAGCGGGCGCGGGTCCTCGGGGTCGGCGAGGGTCTCGCCGATGGTGATCCCCTCGATGCCGGCGACGGCGACGATGTCTCCGGGACCGGCCTTCTCGCCGGGCACGCGGGTGACGGCCTCGGTGACGAGCAGCTCGGTGACCTTGACGCGCTCGATGGTGCCGTCCTGCTTGCACCAGGCGACCTGCTGACCCTTGACGAGCTCGCCGGAGAAGATCCGCAGCAGGGCCAGGCGCCCCAGGAACGGCGAGGCGTCGAGGTTGGTGACGTGCGCCTGCAGCGGGGTCTCGGGGTCGTAGACCGGCGCCGGGATGGTGTCGATGATCGTCTGGAACAGCGGGACGAGGTCCTCGGAGTCGGGCAGGCCGCCGTTCTCGGGCTGGTTGAGCGAGGCGCGGCCGTTCTTCGCGGAGGCGTAGACGACGGGGACCTCGAGCAGCTTGTCGGCGTCGATGCCCTCGACGTCGGCGGCCAGGTCCAGCAGCAGGTCGTACGTCTCCTCCACGACGGCGGCGATGCGCGCGTCGGGGCGGTCGACCTTGTTGACGAGGATGACGACGGGCATGCCCGCGGCCAGCGCCTTGCGCAGCACGAAGCGGGTCTGCGGCAGCGGGCCCTCGGAGGCGTCGACGAGCAGCACGACGCCGTCGACCATGGACAGGCCGCGCTCGACCTCGCCGCCGAAGTCGGCGTGGCCCGGGGTGTCGATGATGTTGATGGTCATGCCGCCCTCGGGAGCACCGGGGCCGGCGTACCGGACCGAGGTGTTCTTCGCGAGGATGGTGATGCCCTTCTCGCGCTCGAGGTCGCCGGAGTCCATGACGCGGTCCGCGACGTCGGCGTTGGCCCGGAACGCGCCGGACTGCCAGAGCATCGCGTCGACGAGCGTCGTCTTGCCGTGGTCGACGTGGGCGACGATCGCGACGTTGCGCAGGTCGTCGCGGGTGCTCAGGGGCATGCTGCTTCTCGATCCGCTGCAGGGTGGGTGCTGACGCTGCAGTCTACCCGCCGGTGACGCGCCCCCGGCTCGTCACAGCCCCGCGCAACGCGCTGACCTGCGACGACACCCCTGCCGAAAGGTCCAGGAGGGGGCGACGATTGGTTGTCAGCAACCGGTCCGTGCCACTCTGAGCACCATGTCAGCGCCCGTTCACCCCGGATCGGACACACCCCCGACACCCGACGCGCGGCGGAAGAGCCCTCCCGTCGACAGGGTCGCCTTCTCCGTCAGCGCCCTCGCCGTCCTGGCCTTCATCGCCCTGGCGCTCATCGCCCCCGACGGCTTCTCGGAGGCCTCCTCCGAGGTGCTGACGTGGCTGACGGGCAACTTCGGCTGGGCCTTCGTGCTCGGCGCCACCGGATTCGTCGCCTTCGCGTTCTGGCTGATGCTCTCCAAGCACGGCAAGGTGCGCCTGGGCCGCGACGACGAGCGCCCCGAGTTCTCCACCGCCTCGTGGTTCGCGATGATGTTCAGCGCGGGCATGGGCATCGGCCTGCTCTTCTACGGCGTCAGCGAGCCCGTCTCGCACCTGGGCACCCCGCCCGAGGCGGGCGTCGAGCCCTTCACCGAGAACGCCGAGCGCTTCGCGATGACCTACTCGATGTTCCACTGGGCCCTGCACCCGTGGGCCATCTACGCGGTCGTGGGCCTCGCCCTGGCCCACGCCTGGTACCGCAAGGGCCGCACCGGCGGCTTCGCCGCCCCCTTCGAGCCCCTGCTGCGCGGTCGCACCGCCCCGGCCAAGCTCATCGACGTCCTGGCGGTCTTCGCCACCCTCTTCGGCACGGCCACCTCCCTGGGCCTGGGCGCCGCGCAGATCAACGGCGGCCTGGACCAGGTCTTCGGCGTCGAGATCGGCACCGGCGCGCAGGTCGCGATCGTCCTGGTGCTGACCGCCTGCTTCGTGGTGTCCGCCTTCAGCGGCATCAAGCGCGGCATCAAGTGGCTCTCGAACACCAACATGGTCTTCTCGGTCCTGCTGCTGCTGTTCCTCTTCGTCGTGGGCCCGACCGTCTTCATCCTGGACCTCGCGCCCTCCACGGCCGGCAACTACCTGTCCTCGCTGCCGCGGATCTCCTTCCGCACCGGCGCCTACGGCGGCCACGACTGGCTGTCCGGCTGGACGATCTTCTACTGGGCGTGGTGGATGTCGTGGGCACCCTTCGTCGGCACCTTCCTGGCCCGCATCTCCCGCGGTCGCACGGTGCGCGAGTTCGTCCTCGGCGTCGTCGCCGCCCCCAGCCTCGTCGCGCTGGTCTGGTTCTCCGTGCTCGGCGGCACGGCGCTGAACGCGCAGATGCGCGGCGGCGTGGACGTCGCCGGCATCACCGCGCAGGAGAGCCAGTTCTTCGCGCTGCTGGAGAGCCTGCCGCTGAGCGCCGTCAGCTCGGTGCTGGTGGTCCTCATGATCGTCATCTACTTCGTCACCAGCGCCGACTCGGCGAGCATCGTCATGGGCTCGCTGACGTCGCACGGCGCCGACGAGCCGAACCGCTGGATCACCGTCGCGTGGGCACTGCTCACCGGCCTGACCGCGGCCACCCTGCTGTGGGTGGGCGGCTCCAGCGGCGGGGGCATCACGGCGCTGAAGAACGTGGCGATCATCGTGGCGGCACCGTTCCTGGTGGTGATGATCGGCCTGTGCGTGGCCCTGGTGAAGGACCTGCGCGGCTCCGGCTCGACCGCCGCAGCGGACGCCCCTCGGGAACGGGCGGGCACCGGCTCCTGAGGCTCCTCAGCGAGCTCGTGGGGGCGGTGCGGCCAGGCGCTGCATCGCCCCCACGAGCGGGACGTCGCCGGGCAGCCACTCCACAGACGCCCACCGCCCCAGGGGGAGCCACCGCAGCTCGTCGTGGTCCTGCAACGGCGCAGGGTCCCCGGCGAGCAGGCGCGTCCACCACACCCGCATGACGAGGTCCCCGCCGAGCGGCCACGCGCCGCCGACGGGACCCGTCACCTCCCCGCCCAGCTCCACGCGCACCCCGAGCTCCTCGTGCAGCTCCCGGTGCAGAGCGGCCTCGGGCGCCTCGCCCGCCTCCACCTTGCCGCCGGGCAGCTCCCAGCGGCCGGCCAGCGCCGCGGGCGCGCTGCGCCGGGCGGCCAGCAGCCGGCCCGGCCGGTGCAGGTCGTCCACCAGCGCCGCGCCGACCACCAGCCTCACGCGGCGCCGTCCCCGGGGGACGGCAGCGGCCGGGCGCCCCGGTCGGCCAGCAGGTCCTCCAGGACCTGCGTCTCGCTGCTCTGGGCGGCCAGGATCGCCGAGGCCAGCTCGCGCAGCTGCTCGTCGCCGACCAGCTCGGCGCCCGCCTCGGCCATCTGCAGGCCCCCGGCGTGGTGGCGCAGCATCAGCTGCAGGAAGAAGACCTCGAACTCCTCGCCGGTCAGCTCCGACAGGCGGGCCATCTCCTCGGCGGTCGCCATGCCCGGCATGACCCGGCCGTCCTGCTGCGCATGCTCGGCGTGCCCGACGTGGCCCTCGACGGCCGTCATCCAGGCCATCGCCGGGGCGGAGCCGGTCAGCGAGTACCCCCAGTCGCGCAGCAGCGCCTGCATGCGCCCCGCCTGGTTGCCCTGGGTGGAGGCGATGTCCACGGCGAGCTGGCGCACCTCGGCGCTGGGCGCCTCCTGGATCGCCTCGTAGGCCATGGCGATCGCCTGCTGGTGGTGGGTGGTCATGTCCCGCGCGAAACCCACCGCGGCGGACTGCTCACCGGGGGCGTCCGGCAGGGCACGTCCCACCAGGACGCCGGCGACCAGGGCGGCCAGCACCGCGGCGACGGCCAGCAGGACCCGGCCGGGGCGCAGCCGGGTGCGCTCGGGAGCCGGCACGCTCAGCCCACCGGGGTGCCGACGCCGTTGCTGCACAGCGCGCCGGGCTCCGGGGTCTGCGGCCCGTTGACGTACTCGGACAGGAACGCGCCGATGCGCGGGTCGTCGGCCTGCTCGACCGTCAGCTGGTGGTTCCAGGCGGACAGCACGATCGGTGCGGGCAGGCCCTCGTAGGGCGAGAGCAGGGTGTAGTCACGGCCCTCGACGGCCTCGGTCAGCTGCTCCACCTGCTCGGCGGGCAGATCGGGGCCGTAGGTGATCCACACCGCGCCGTGCTCCAGGCTGTGCACGGCGTTCTCGTTCGGCACGGGCTCGGTGTAGACGCCGCAGTTCAGCCACACGGGAGCGTGCTCCCCACCGACGGGCGGGTTCTCGGCGTACTGCACGGCCTCCTGGGTGTGCTGCCCACCGGTGTAGTCGAAGGTCTGCACCGCCTCCAGCGACGGCGGGTCCGGCTGGGCGGCGATGAGCGCGGCCACACCGGCCCCGGCGCCGAGCACCAGCGCGGTGGGGACGGCGATGAGCGCCGCCTTGCGGCGCCGGGCGCGGGCCCGTTCGGCCTTCTGCATGGCGGCCACCCGCGCCGCGCGGTCCCCGCGCCCGCCGGCGGCCGACCCTGCGCGCTCGTCCTGCGTGTCGGCCATCGACTCCCTCTCCCCGTGGGCGCCCGGGTGGCGCACCCTCCCAGTCTGCAACGTCGCAGACGGTGCGGGCGTTCGACGGCGCGGTCGCGCGGCGACGTGATCCCCGCCACGCGACGAGACCCCCGCAGCGCGGCGGGGTCCCGGCTCAGCCGTGCCGGGCGGGGCGTTCCGCGCGGTAGCGCTCGCGCGGCTCCGGGCGGACCGAGGCGGGCAGGCGGTGGCGGGGGTCGGTGCGCCAGTACACGACGGCGGCGGCGACGGCGACGGCCAGCACGGTCAGTGCGACGACGAACTGCATCGAACCACCGTAGCCGGGGCGGTGCTCCCCCGTCACCGCGAACCGCGCGGACCACCTGCCGCCGGCCGGCCGCGAGCCCCCTCGCGCGCGGCCCTAGCCTCCTGCCGTGGTCGACACGCACCCCGACGAACCCGCTCCGCACGTCTCCGACGTCGACGCCCGCCTCAACCGCCTCAGGGCGGGCGTCCTGGGCGCCAACGACGGCGTCGTCTCCGTGGCCGGTGTCGTGCTCGGCGTCGTCGCGGCCACCGAGCACGCCGGTGCGCTGGCGGCCGCGGGCGTCGCCGCCCTCGTGGCGGGGGCCCTGTCGATGGGCACCGGCGAGTACGTCTCGGTGAGCACCCAGTCCGACACCCAGCGGGCCCTGCTGGCGAAGGAGCGCTGGGAGCTGGAGCGGATGCCCGAGGAGGAGCTGGCCGAGCTCACCGCGATCTACGAGGCCAAGGGCCTCTCCCCGCAGCTGGCGCGGCAGGTGGCGGTGGAGCTGACCGAGCACGACGCGCTGGCCGCGCACGCCGAGGCGGAGCTGGGGCTGGACCCCGAGGAGCTGACCAGCCCGTGGCAGGCGGCGGCCGCCTCGGTGCTCGCGTTCACCCTGGGCGGCGTGCTGCCGCTGCTGGCGGTGCTGCTGCCGCCGCAGCCGGCGCGGGTCGCGGTGTGCGTGGCGGCGGTGGTGCTGGCGCTGCTGGTGACGGGGGCCGTCAGCGCGCGGCTGGGCGGGGCGCCGGTGCCCCGGGCGGTGGCCCGCAACGTGGGCGGCGGGCTGCTGGCGATGGTCGTCACCTACGGCATCGGTCACCTGGTGGGTGTGGCCCTGTGACGTCCGCGGGCCGGGGCGGCGACCACCGCCCCGGCCCGCGGCTCAGGCGCCGAGCTTGATGCCGGCGCCGGGGATCGCCTCCAGCAGCGCCCGGGTGTACTCCTGCTGGGGGGCGTCGAACACCTGGTCGGTCGTGGCGGCCTCCACGAGCCGGCCCTTCTCCATGACGACGACGTCGTCGGCGATCTGCCGGACCACGGCGAGGTCGTGCGTAATGAACAGGTAGGTCAGCCCCAGCTCGGCCTGCAGGTCGTTGAGCAGGGTGAGGATCTGCCCCTGGACGAGCACGTCGAGGGCGCTGACCGCCTCGTCGCACACGACGACCTCCGGGTTCAGCGCGAGAGCGCGCGCGATGGCGACGCGCTGGCGCTGGCCGCCGGACAGCTCGTTGGGGTAGCGGCGCAGCGCGGCCACCGGCAGCGAGACCTTGTCGAGCAGGTCGCGCACCCGCGCCTCGCGGGACTTGGCGTCGCCCACGCCGTGCACCCGGAGCGGTTCCTCCACGGTGCGGAAGATGCTCCAGCTGGGGTCCAGCGACCCGTAGGGGTTCTGGAAGATCGGCTGCACCCGCCGGCGGAAGTCGAACAACTGCTTGCGGTCCAGCTCGGTGAGGTCGACGCCGTCGAAGAGCACCGAGCCGCTGGTGACGGGCAGCAGGCTCAGCACCATCTGCGCCACCGTGGACTTGCCCGACCCGGACTCCCCCACCACCGCGGTCGTGGTGCCGCGGCGCACCGCGAAGCTGACGTCGTCCACGGCGCGCAGGGTCTCCCCGCGCAGCCCGGAACCCCGCAGCGTGAACTCCTTGACGAGGTTGCGGACCTCGATGACGTTCGGCGTGGCCGCGTCGGCGTCGACCGCGGCGGGTGCGCTCCCTGCGGCGCGCTCGTGCACGTGCACCGCCTCGGCACGGGCGTGCTCGACGACCTCCGCGCGGTGGCCCGAGCGCAGTCGCTGCGACGCCAGCGAGGGCGCGGCGTTGACCAGGCGCTGGGTGTAGGGGTGCTGCGGGCGCTGCAGGATCTCCAGCGCGGGCCCGGACTCCACGACCTGCCCCTTGTACATGACCACGAGGTGCTCGGCGCGCTCGGCCGCCAGACCCAGGTCGTGCGTGATGAGCAGCACCGCGGTGCCCAGCTCGGCCGTCAGCGAGTCCAGGTGGTCCAGGATCTGCCGCTGGACGGTGACGTCCAGGGCCGAGGTCGGCTCGTCGGCGATGAGGAGCCGAGGGCGCGAGGACAGCCCGATGGCGATGAGCGCGCGCTGGCGCATGCCGCCGGAGAACTCGTGCGGGTACTGCTTGGCGCGCCGCTCGGCGTCCCCCAGACCCGCCTCCTCCAGCAGCTCCACCGCGCGCTTCTTCGCCGCGGCGCCCTTGGCCAGGCCGTTGGCCGCCAGCGCCTCGCGGATCTGGAAGCCGATGGACCACACCGGGTTGAGGTTGGACATCGGGTCCTGCGGGACCATGCCGATCTGCCGGCCGCGCAGCGCCACGAACTCCTTCCTCGAGGCGTGGGCGATTTCCTTGCCGTCGAAGAGGATCTCGCCGCCCACGACGTGGCCGTTGCCCGGCAGCAGCCCGATGACGGCCTGCGCCGAGGTGGACTTGCCCGAGCCGGACTCCCCCACGACGGCCACGGTCTGCCCGGGGTAGACGCTGAAGCTGGCGTTGCGCACGGCGTGCACGGGCTTGCCGCCGGAGGTGAAGTCGACCTTCAGGTCGCGCACCTGCAGCAGCGGCGTGCCGCGGTCCGCGGCGCGGTGGGCACCCGCGTGCTGCGGGGTCCCGGTGGGCTCGGTCGTGGGCTCGGTCACCGGGTGCGGCCCTTCGGGTCGAGGGCGTCGCGCAGGGCGTCGCCGAGCATGAGGAACGACAGGACGGTCACCGACAGGGCGATCGACGGCCACAGCAGGATCCACGGGTCGGTGCGCACCGACGGCACCGCGTTGCTGATGTCACCGCCCCAGGAGACGACGTTGCTGGGCAGGCCGATGCCCAGGAAGGACAGGGTCGCCTCGGCGGCGATGAAGGTGCCCAGGGAGATCGTCGCCACGACGATGACCGGGCCCAGCGCGTTGGGCAGCACGTGGCGCAGCAGCGTCGCGAAGCGCCCCAGGCCCAGGGACTTCGCCGCGGTGACGAACTCGTTGCCGCGCACCTGCAGCACGGAGCTGCGCATGATGCGCGCCACCTGCGGCCAGCCGAACAGCGACAGGGTCAGCGCCACCGTCCACACGCTGCGGCCCTGCAGCGCCTGCAGCATGACGATGGCCCCCAGGATCAGCGGCAGCGCGAAGAACATGTCCACCACCCGCGAGAGCAGGGCGTCCAGCCAGCCGCCGAAGAACCCGGCCAGCGCCCCGACCGTCCCGCCGACCACGACGACGATGGCGGTGGTGAGCAGGCCCACGCTGATCGAGGCGCGGGCGCCGTGCACCACGCGGGCGTAGACGTCGGTGCCCAGGCGGGTGAACCCCAGCGGGTGCCCCTGCGAGCCGCCCTCCAGCGCGCGGGCCAGCTCCTGGTAGCGGGGGTTCACCGAGGTGAACAGCGACGGGAACAGCGCCACCACGACCAGCAGCAGGATGATCAGCGAGGGCACGATGAACAGCGGCCGGCGGCGCAGCTGCTTCCAGGCGTCGCCCCACAGGCTCGCCGAGGGCGCGGACTCGTCGACGGCGTCGACGGCGGCCAACGGCGTCTCCTCCAGGGGGGCGACGTAGTGCTCCTGCCCGGGGCGCGCGGTGGTCTCAGACATAGCGGATCCTCGGGTCCAGGACGGCGTAGAGCAGGTCCACGACGAGGTTGGCGAGAAGGTAGACGAGCACGAGCACCGTGACGACGGAGACCACGGTGGGTCCCTCGCTGCGGATGACGGCCTGGTACAGCAGCCGGCCGACGCCGGGCACGTTGAAGATGCCCTCGGTGACCAGTGCGCCGCCCATCAGCGCGCCGAGGTCGGCACCCAGGAAGGTCACGACCGGGATGAGCGAGTTGCGCAGCACGTGCACGGTGACGACGCGCGGGCGCGCCAGCCCCTTGGCGGTGGCGGTGCGCACGTGGTCGGCGCTGAGGGCCTCGGCCACGGAGTTGCGCGTCAGGCGCAGCACGTAGGCGAACGACAGCGCCCCCAGCACCGCCCCGGGCAGCAGCAGCTCCGAGAGGGACGGGTCGCCCCCGACGGTCGGGTCGACGATCCCCCACTTCACCCCGAACAGGTACTGCGCGGTGAAGCCGAGGACGAACACCGGGATGCCGATGACCACGAGGCTGAGGAACAGCACGGTGGAGTCGAAGACGCCGCCGCGGCGCAGGCCGGCCAGGAAGCCGAACGCGATGCCGAGCACGGCCTCGATGGCCAGGGCGATCAGCGCCAGCTTGATCGTGACCGGGAACGCGTCGGCCAGCTGGTCGATCACCGGCCGGCCGGAGAAGGACTGCCCGAAGTCCAGGGTGAAGATGCCCTTGATGAAGAGCAGGTACTGGACGATGAACGGCTCGTCCAGGTTGTACTGCTCCCGCAGCGCGGCGATCGCCGTGGGGCTGGCCGGGCGCTCGCCGAACAGCGCGAGGATCGGGTCACCCGGCAGCAGGAAGACGAGCGCGTAGATGAGCAGCGTCGCCCCGAAGAAGACGGGCACCATCTGCAGCAGACGGCGTCCGATGTACCAACCCATCACGAGCCTCCTCGGGGAGCCGACCGTCCCTGGCCGCCCCCGGCCGTTTGTCCTTGCCGGCGTCCTCGTCCGCGCACCACGCGCGTCAGGGGTGGACCGGCCGGAAGCGGTCCACCCCTGAGCGCCGTGATCAGCTCTTGGTGATCTGGTAGTACAGCGGCACGCTGTTCCAGCCGAACTGGACGTCGCTGGCGGCCTCGGAGTACCCGCCGGTCGTGTTCTGGTACCACAGCGGGATCGCCGGCAGGTCCTCGAACAGGATCGACTGCGCCTGCTGCAGCAGCTCGTTGGCCTGCTCGGTGTCGGTCTGCGCGGCCGCCTGGTTCAGCAGCGCGTCGAACTGCGGGTTGCTGTAGTCCCCGTCGTTGGAGCCCGCGCCCGTGGCGTAGATCGGGGCCAGGAAGTTGTACAGACCCGGGTAGTCCGCCTGCCAGCCGGTGCGGAAGGCGCCGGTGATGGTGCGGTTGGTGACGTCGGTGCGCAGGGCGGCGAACGTCGGGTACGGCGCACCCTCCGCCTGGATGCCCAGCGTCTGGCGGATGTAGGCCGCGGTGGCGTCCACCCACTCCTGGTGCCCGCCGTCGGCGTTGTAGGCGATGGTGAAGGTGCCCGTGTAGGGCGCGATCGCGTCCGCCTGCGCCCACAGCTCCTTGGCCCGCTCGGGGTCGTACTCCAGGACGTCGCTGCCCTCGACGGTCTCGGAGTAGCCGTCGATGACCGGGGAGGTGAAGTCCTTCGCCGGGGTGCGGGTCCCCTGGAAGACCGTCTCGCAGACCTGCCCGCGGTCGATCGCGTGGGAGATCGCCTGGCGGCGCAGGACGCCCTCCTCGCCGCTGAAGTGCGGGAGGTTCTGCGGGATGGTGAAGGACTGGAAGACGGCACCCGGCTGGTTGACGGCGCGCTCGCCCAGGTCGTCCTGGAAGGTCGACAGCGCCGACGGCGGGATCAGGTCGATGACGTCCAGGTTGCCGGACAGCAGGTCGGGGTAGGCCGCCTCGTAGGTCTCGTAGAAGACGAATGCCAGCGAGTCGTTCTGCGCCTGGCGCGGGCCGGTGTAGGCCTCGTTCGGCACGAAGTCGATGCGCACGTTGTGCTGCCACGCGTCGGGAGCGGCCAGCTTGTAGGGGCCGTTGCCGATCGGGCTCTCGCCGAAGGCGTCCATGTCGTCGAACGCGGAGGCCGGCAGCGGGTAGAAGGCCGAGTAGCCCAGGCGCAGCGGGAAGTCGCTCTCGGCCTGGGTCAGCGCCACGGTGAAGGTGGTGTCGTCCACGACCTGCAGGCCGGACATGGTCTGGGCGGTCGGCGGGTCGGCCTGGACGTCCGCGAAGCCCTGGATCGGCTCGAAGAAGTAGCTCGACAGCTGGGCGTTGGTGCCCAGCGCGCCGTAGTTCCAGGCGTCCACGAAGGAGCTTGCCGTGACCGGGGTGCCGTCCGAGAACGTCTGGTCCGGCTTGATCGTGATGGTGTAGTTCTGCCCGTCGGCGGACTCGATGGACTCGGCCACGTCGTTCTGCGGCGAGCCGTCGGCCTGGTAGTAGACGAGACCGGCCCACAGGGAGTCCAGCAGACGGCCGCCGCCGACCTCGTTGGTGTTGGTCGGCACCAGCGGGTTCTGCGGCTCGGTGCCGTTGGCGATGACGTCGCCGCCGGAGCCGGAACCCTCGGCGCTGCCCTCGCCCTCCTCGTCGCTGCCGCCGCACGCTGCGAGCGTGCCCACGGCCGCGGCGCCGAGCAGGCCCTTCAGGCCGGTGCGGCGGGTCAGCACGGGGCCGCGGGAGACCAGACCGATGCGGTGCGAGCTGCTCTGCTCGTCGTCCTTCTCGAAGCTGCTCACGGTGGGACTCCTCCTAGCAAGCACGTCTGCTTGGGCACGTTGCCCAGGTGTGGCGGCTCCTGACGGGCAGGATGTCCACCTCTAGCGGTCGGGCAGCACGTTAACACCCGTGGACGCGGGCGTGGCGCGGAGTCCGCACGACACGGGCGGGCCGCGGCGGGCTCGCCCCAGTGTCGCGCGCGCGCGGGCGTGCTGCACACCGCGCGCCGCGCCCGCCCGGGGCCGCCCCGCACCGGCGGGGCGGGCCGCACCGGCGGGGCGGGCCGCCTCAGACGTTGAAGCGGAACTCCACGACGTCGCCGTCGGCCATCACGTAGTCCTTGCCCTCGATGCGCACCTTGCCCTGCGCCTTGGCCTCGGCCATCGAGCCCGCCGCGACCAGGTCCGCGAAGGAGACGACCTCGGCCTTGATGAAGCCGCGCTGGAAGTCGGTGTGGATCACGCCGGCGGCCTGCGGTGCCGTGGCGCCCTTGCGGATCGTCCAGGCCCGCGACTCCTTCGGCCCGGCCGTCAGGTACGTCTGCAGGCCCAGGGTGGCGAAGCCGACCCGCGCGAGCTGGTTCAGGCCCGGCTCGTCCTGCCCGACGCTGGCCAGCAGCTCGGCGGCCTCCTCGGCGTCCAGCTCGGCCAGCTCCGACTCGAGCTTGGCGTCCAGGAAGACCGCCTCGGCGGGCGCGACCATCGCGCGCAGCTGGTCCATCCGGGCGGCGTCGCCCAGCACGGTCTCGTCGACGTTGAAGACGTACAGGAACGGCTTGGTGGTCAGCAGGCCCAGCTCGCGCAACTGCGCCACGTCCACGTCGTCCGCTGCGGTCGCCGCCGACAGCGGCCGGCCGGAGTCCAGCACCGCCTGCGCAGCCTGTGCGGCCCTCAGCACGGCCGGGTCGGCCTTCTTGCCCTTGACCTCCTTCTCGAGGCGGGGCACCGCCCGCTCGAGGGTCTGCAGGTCGGCCAGCACCAGCTCGGTGTGCACGGTGGCGATGTCGTCGGCCGGGTCGACGGTGCCGGCGACGTGCACCACGTCGGGGTCGGCGAACGCGCGGGTGACCTGGCAGATCGCGTCCGCCTCGCGGATGTTGGCGAGGAACTTGTTGCCCAGCCCCTCGCCCTCGCTGGCGCCCTTGACGATGCCCGCGATGTCGACGAAGGAGACGGTGGCGGGCACGGTCCTCTCGCTGGAGAAGATCCGGGCCAGCTCGTCGAGGCGCGGGTCCGGGAGCGGAACCACCCCGACATTCGGCTCGATCGTCGCGAACGGGTAGTTCGCCGCGAGGGCGTCGTTCTCGGTGAGCGCGTTGAAGAGGGTGGACTTGCCGACGTTCGGGAGTCCGACGATGCCGATGGTGAGGGCCACGGGGACAGCAGCCTACCTCCGCCCGGCCCCCGGGGGCCCCCCCCCCGGGGCCCCGGGGCGGCGCGCCCCCCCCCCCCCCCCCCCCCACCCCCGCCCCAGCCCCCCCCCCCCCCAACAGCCA
>NZ_JBJLRI010000060.1:0-27737 GCF_050871405.1 Kineococcus esterisolvens | reverse complement strand
CCCCCCCCCCCACCCCCCCCCCCCCCCCCCCCCCCCCCCCCCCCCCGCCCCCCCCCACGGTCGCGTCCGGGCCGTGGTCCGGGTCGGGGGCGCTCGCGTTGTGCGGCCGCCACCCCTCCCCTAGGGTCGCCGGCGTGGAGCGCGTCGTCGTCATCGCCGACGCCGGCGAGACCCGCGTCCTGCTGTCGGGCGAGGTCGACGCGACGCTGGGTGCCGAGCTGTCCACGGCCTGCGCGGCCGTGCTCGCGCGCGACCTGCCGGTGGTGGTGGACGTGCGGGACGTGGCCTTCATGGACTCCACGGGGGTCGGTTTCCTCGCCCGACTGGCGTCGCGCACGTCGCGGCCGCCGGTGGTGCTGCTGCACCCGCCACCGGTGGTGCGCTTCCTGATCACCAAAACCCGCATCGGCGGCCTGCTCGACGTGCGCGAGGAGGAGGACGGGGCGGGTTGACCTCCCCCGGGCGGCGGGGTCGCCGCCCCCTTCGCCCTGGTGCGGGCGGCCGCGGGCGAGCAGAGTGTGGTCCGTGACCGACGATCAGACTCCGGCGAGCGACGCGGCCGCCGGCTCCGACTGGTTCCTGCCCTCTCCCGACGCCGTGGCCTCGGCCCTGGCCGGCCTGGCCCGCGAGCGCGGGAGCAGCGTGCGCGTGTCGCTGGACCCCGCGCACGTCGTGGCGACCTCCCCCGACCCCGCGCGCCGGGTGGCGCTCGTCTCCGGCGGCGGCTCCGGCCACGAACCCCTGCACACCGGGTTCGTGGGGCGCGGCGGGCTGGACGCGGCCGTGCCCGGGCAGGTGTTCGCCTCCCCGCACAACCGGCAGGTCCACGCCGCCGCACGCGCCGCGGCGAAGCCGGGCGGGGTGCTGCTGGTGGTGAAGAACTACACCGGGGACGTCATCAACTTCGGCATCGCCGCGGAGAGGCTGCGTGCCGACGGCGTGGCGGTGGAGACGGTCCTGGTGGACGACGACCTGGCCACGGAGGTCGAGGGCTCCGCCACGGGGCGGCGCGGCACCGGAGCGACGGTCCTGGTGGAGAAGGTGCTCGGCGCCGCTGCGGACACCGGGGCGTCGCTGGGCGAGCTCGCCGACCTGGGCCGGCGCGTGGTGGCGGCCTCGCGCAGCCTGGCGGTGGCCACCCGCGCGCACACCGTGCCGGGTGGGACGGGGCCGGCGTTCGAGCTGTCCGCGGACGAGCTGGAGCACGGCGTGGGCATCCACGGGGAACGGGCTGCCAGCACGGTGCAGCGCCGGCCCGCCGGGGAGGTCGTGGACCAGGTGCTGGGCCAGCTGCTGGAGCACGTGCCGACCGGCGAGCAGGGCTGCGCCGTGCTCGTCAACGGCCTGGGGGCGGCCACGGGCCTGGAGCTGCACGCGGTGCTGGACCGGGTGGTGCAGGGCCTGGGCGATCGGGGCGTGCGGGTGGCCGCCGCCTTCGCCGGCACCTACGTCGCCGCGCTGGACATGCGCGGGTTCTCGGTGACCCTGACGGCCCTGGAGCCGGGGTGGCTGGAGCTGCTGCGCACCCCCACGGCGACGGCCCTGCCGGTGGCCGAGCCGGTCGGCGAGGCCGCCGGCGCACCGGGCGGTGGCGCAGCCGGCGACGGCACCACGGGCAACGCCTTCGTCACCGGCCTGGTAGCCCTGGTGGAGCGGCTGCACGGCGCGCTGACCCACCTGGACCGGGTCGGCGGCGACGGCGACTTCGGGGACAACCTCGCCTCCGGGGTGCGGGCGGCCGCGCGCCGGTTCCCCGGCGAGGGGGTCGTGGCGGGGCTGCGGGCCGCCGAGGACGCCTTCCTCGACAACGTCGGCGGCTCCAGCGGCCCGCTGTTCGGCCTGGTGCTGCAGCAGGTGCGCGTCGCGTTCGAGGCCGGGGAGCCGGGAGCGGACGCGCTGCGCGCCGGGCTGCACGAAGCGGCGGGGGCGGTGACGCGCGTCGGCGGTGCGCGACCCGGGGACCGCACGCTGCTGGACGCGCTGGTGGCGGGTGCGGAGGTGGGCGGGACGCTGGCGGAGGTGGTGCGCGCCGCGGCCGACGGCGCGGACGCCACCGCGGCCATGACCCCGCGGCGGGGCCGCGCCAGCTACGTCGGGGAGCGTGCCGTCGGCACGCCGGACGCCGGCGCGGTGGGCCTGGCACTGGTGCTGGCGGCCCTCGCCGACTCGGTGGAGACGGCGGGCGACCTGTCCGGCGAGCTCGCGGGCCGCTGGGGCTGAGGCACCCGGGCGGCGCCCCGCGCAGGCACGGCCGGGCCCGGCGGCTAGGTTGGCGGCGACGCGGCGGACGGACGGGAGAGCGGGGCAGCGGTGACGCAGACGGTGGACACGCACGGGCAGGCGCTGAAGCTGGGGTACAAGGCGTCCGCGGAGCAGTTCGACCCCGCGCAACTGGCGGACTTCGCCGTGCAGGCCGAGGAGGCCGGCCTGGACTCGGTGTGGATCTCCGACCACTTCCAGCCCTGGCGGCACGTGGACGGGCACGCCCCTTCCGCGCTGACGTGGCTGCCGTGGGTGGCCGCGAAGACCTCACGCGTGCAGCTGGGCACCAGCGTGCTGACCCCCACGTTGCGCTACAACCCGGCCGTGATCGCCCAGGCGTTCGCCACCCTGGGCTGCCTGGCACCGGGCCGGGTGATCCTCGGCATCGGCACCGGCGAGGCGCTGAACGAGACCGCCGTGGGCGCGCACTTCCCCGAGGCGAGGGAACGCTTCGCCCGCCTGCGCGAAGCGGTGCGACTGATCAGGGCCCTGTGGACGGACGAGCGCGTCACCTTCGACGGGGAGTTCTACCGCCTGCAGGAAGCCACCGTCTACGACCGGCCCACGCAGCCGGTGCCGATCTACGTCGCCGGCGGCGGGCCGGGGGTGACCAAGTACGCCGGCCGCGCCGGTGACGGGTACATCTGCACCTCCGGCAAGGGCATGGACCTGTACCGCGAAACGCTGCTGCCGGCGCTGGAGGAGGGGCTGGCCGCCGCCGGGCGCCAGCCCACCTCGATCGACCGCACCATCGAGATCAAGCTGTCCTTCGACGAGGACCCGGCCCGGGCGCTGGAGAACACCCGCTTCTGGGCACCGCTGTCGCTGAGCCCGGAGCAGAAGGCGTCCGTGCACGACCCGGTGGAGATGGCCCGGCTCGCCGACCAGCTGCCCATCGAGCAGGTCGCCCGGCGCTGGATCGTCGCCTCCGAGCCCGAGCAGGTGGCGGCCGCGGTGCAGGAGTACGTCGACGCCGGGTTCACCCACCTGGTCTTCCACGCCCCCGGCCACGACCAGGCCCGGTTCCTGAGCCAGTTCACCGCTGACGTGGTGCCCCTGCTGCGCGCCCGCTGAGCGGTGCGGACCCACCGGCCGGACGGCGTGCGCCCGGCCGGTCAGCGCCCGTAGAAGACGCGTTCCACGACCGCCCGGCACCGGCGGGTGGTGCGCAGGTACAGCTCCTCGAACTCCCCCGCCGACCCGGGCTCGAACCCGAACAGGCGCGCCACGCCGTCCAGGTCGCGCACCTGGGTGGGCAGGGAGTCGCCCGGCTTGCCGCGCCACAGCGTCACGGCGTTGCGGGCCCGCGAGGCGAGCGTCCAGGCCCCCACGAGCACCTCGGCGTCCTCGGCCGGGAGCACCCCGGCACGCACGGCGCCCTGCAGCGCACCGACGGTGGAGGTGGTGCGCAGCTCCTCGTGCTCACCGGCGTGGCACAGCTGCAGCAGCTGCGCGGTCCACTCCACGTCGGCGGTGCCGCCGCGGCCCAGCTTCAGGTGGCGCAGCGGGTCCGCCCCGCGCGGCAGCCGCTCGGCCTCCACCCGCGCCTTGACGCGCCGCACCTCGCGCACGTCGGCCTCGGGGATCCCGCCGACCGGCCAGCGCAGCGGGTCCACCAGCTCCAGGAAGTCGTCGCCGAGGTCGGCGTCGCCCGCCACGGGCCGGGCCCGCAGCAGCGCCTGCGCCTCCCACGGCTGCGCCCAGCGCTCGTAGTAGGCGCGGTAGCTGGACAGCGAGCGCACCAGCGGGCCGTTGCGCCCCTCCGGGCGCAGGTCGGCGTCCACCTCCAGCGCCGGTTCGGGCCCGGGCGAGCCGAGCTGGCGGCGCAGCTCGGCGACGACCTCCGTGGCCGCCCGCTGGGCCTCCGTCTCCGAGGCACCGGGCAGGGGGTCGTGCACGAACAGCACGTCGGCGTCGCTGCCGTAGCCGGTCTCGGCACCGCCCAGGCGGCCCATGCCCACCACGAGCAGCCGGGTGGGCAGCGCGCTGCCGGTGCGCTGCTCGACCGCGCGGGCGCTGACGCGCAGGGCGACGTCGAGGACGGCCTGGTCGGCGTCGGACAGGGCCCGCCCCACCCCGGCGAGGTCGCGGGCGCCCACGAGGTCGGCGACGACGGTGCGGAACAGCTCGCGGCGGCGCACGCCGCGCACGGCCAGCACCGCCGTGGACGGCTCGGCGCGCCGGGCGGCGGCCGCGGCGGCGTCGGCGATGACCTCCGAGACGTCGTAGGGCGCCAGCCGGTCGTCGTCGGCGAACACCGCGACCGCCTCGGGGCTGCGCAGCAGCAGCTCGGCGGGCATCCGCGCCGCGGACAGCACGGACGCCAGGCGCTCGGCGGCCGCACCGGAGTCGCGCAGCATCGTCAGGTACCACTGCGCGCCGGCCAGCGCCTCGGACACCCGCCGGTAGGTCAGCAGCCCGGCGTCGGGGTCCGCGCCGTCGGCGAACCAGCCGAGCAGGACGGGCAGCAGGGTGCGCTGGATGCTCGCGCGGCGGCTGACGCCGGAGGTGAGGGCCTCCAGGTGCCGCAGCGCCCCGGCGGGGTCGCGGTAGCCCAGGGCGGCCAGGCGGGCGCGCGCGGCCTCCGGGCTGAGCTGGGCGTCCAGGCGGGCGTCGGCCGCCGACAGCCGCGCCACCGCCGACAGCAGCGGGCGGTAGAAGAGCTTCTCGTGCAGCCGGCGCACGTCGCGGCGGGTGCCGCGCCAGACGTCGTCGAGCGCGGCCACGGGGTCGCCGCGCAGGCCCATCGATCGGCCCAGCCGGCGCAGGTCGGCCTCCGCCGTGGGCAACACGTGGGTGCGGCGCAGCCGGTGCAGCTGCACGCGGTGCTCCAGCGAGCGCAGCAGGCGGTAGTCGCGGTCCAGCTCCCCGGCGTCGTGGCGGCCGACGTAGCCGTAGGCGGCGAGGGCGTCCAGGGCCTCCAGGGTGTTGGCGCTGGTGCGCAGCCGCTCGTCGGTGCGCCCGTGCACCATCTGCAGCAGCTGGATGGAGAACTCCACGTCGCGCAGGCCGCCGCTGCCGAGCTTGAGCTGGCGCTCGACCTCCTTGGAGGGGATGAGGGACTCCACCCGGCGGCGCATCGCCTGGACGTCCTCGACGAACCCCTCCCGCTCCCCCGCGCTCCACACCATGGGGGCGATGCCGCGCACGTAGGCCTCGCCCAGGGCCCGGTCCCCCGCCAGCGGGCGCGCCTTCAGCAGAGCCTGGAACTCCCACGTCTTGGCCCAGCGCCGGTAGTACTCCAGGTGGCTGTCGAGGGTGCGCACCAGGGGGCCCTGCTTGCCCTCCGGGCGCAGCCCGGCGTCGACCTCCCACAGGGACCCTTCGGCCGTGGGCGCGGAGCAGATGCGCTGCAGCGTGGCGGCCAGCCGGGTACCGGTGCGCAGCGC
This sequence comes from Kineococcus esterisolvens, assembly GCF_050871405.1. Lineage (NCBI taxonomy): Bacteria > Bacillati > Actinomycetota > Actinomycetes > Kineosporiales > Kineosporiaceae > Kineococcus > Kineococcus esterisolvens. The sequence goes on along the minus strand of NZ_JBJLRI010000060.1, from coordinate 22,086 downwards.
CTCGTCCTCGCCTGCCCCGTCGGCGGGTTCGGCGACGTGCACGACGTCCACGTCGGACAGGTAGTTCAGCTCCCGGCCGCCGGCCTTGCCCATGCCGATGACGGCCAGGCGGCACTCCGCGCCGCCGCCGGGCAGCTCGGCGCGCGCCAGCGCCAGGGCGGTCTCGAGCGCGGCGGCGGCCAGGTCGGCCAGCTCGGCGGAGGTCTCGTGCAGCACGGCGGTGGGGTCGGGCGCGGCGAGGTCGCGCCCGGCCAGTCCGAGCAGGCGGCGCCGGTAGGCCACTCGCAGCGCCTCGGCACCGGGCTCACCGGCCGACGCGGCGGCCGCGACCGGCACCGGTGCGGCGGGGTCGGCGCCGACGGCACGCAGCAGCTCGGCGCGCAGCTCGCCGGGCTCCGGCGCGGCGCCGGAGGTCAGCACCGTCCAGTGACCGGGGTGGCGCACGAGGTGGTCCCCCAGGGCGACCGAGCCGCCCAGCACCGACAGCAGCCGCGCCCGGGTGCCGGCGAGGTCCGGCTGGTCGCCTCGGCGCAGCACCTCGTGCGCGGACCGCACCCCGCCGGCGGGGTCGGCGGGTGGTGCGGCGGCCAGGGCCTCGGCCCAGCGCACCAGGCCGAGCAGCGCCTGGTCGGGGTCGGCGGTGCGGCCCAGGCTGCGCACCAGACCGGCGGTGACCTCGTCGTCCAGCGGGTCGGAGTCCCCGCCCACGCGCACCACCTCGCCCAGCGCAGCGTCGCGCAGCAGCTTCAGGCCGCGGGCGGGGTCGGTGAACCCCGCCCGGGCCAGCTGCGCGGTGGCGCTGGATCGGCGCCCGGGCCCGGCGCTCACAGCAGCGGCAGGTAGCGCTGCAGCTCGAACGGGGTGACCTGCGCGCGGTAGTCCGCCCACTCGGCGCGCTTGTTGCGCAGGAAGAAGTCGAACACGCCCTCGCCGAGGGTCTCGGCGACGAGCTCGGAGCGCTCCATCACGGAGATGGCGTGCTCCAGGCTCTGCGGCAGCGGCTCGATGCCCATGGACCGGCGCTCGGCGTCGGTGAGGGCCCACACGTCGTCCTCGGCGCCGTCGGGCAGCTCGTACCCCTCCTCCACGCCCTTCAGGCCGGCGGTCAGCAGCAGGGCGTAGGCGAGGTACGGGTTGCAGGAGGAGTCCAGCGCCCGGTACTCCACGCGCACCGACTGCGCCTTGCTGGGCTTGTACATGGGCACGCGCACCAGGGCGGAGCGGTTGTTGTGGCCCCAGCTGACGTAGCTGGGGGCCTCCCCTCCGCCCCACAGCCGCTTGTAGGAGTTGACGAACTGGTTGGTCACGGCGGTGATCTCGGCGGCGTGGCGCAGGATCCCGGCGATGAACCGCCGCCCGGTGGTCGAGAGCTGGTACTCGGCGCCGGCCTCGTAGAAGGCGTTGGCGTCCCCGTCGAACAGCGACAGGTGGGTGTGCATGCCGGAGCCGGGCTGGTTCTCCAGGGGCTTGGGCATGAAGCTGGCGTACAGCCCCATCTCCCCGGCGACCTCCTTGATGACCGTGCGGAACGTCATGACGTTGTCCGCGGTCGTCAGGGCGTCGGCGTAGCGCAGGTCAATCTCGTTCTGCCCGGGGCCGCCCTCGTGGTGGCTGAACTCCACCGAGATGCCCATGCTCTCCAGCGTCGAGATCGCCGTGCGCCGGAAGTCGGTGGTGGTGCCGCCGGGGTGGTTGTCGAAGTAGCCGACGTAGTCGACCGGCTCGGGCACCGCACCGCGCTGCAGCGGGCCCTTGAAGAGGTAGAACTCGATCTCGGGGTGCGTGTAGAAGGTGTAGCCGTGCTTGGCGGCGCGGTCCAGCGCCCGCTTGAGCACGTACCGCGGGTCCGAGCGGGCGGGCTGGCCGTCGGGCGTGAGGATGTCGCAGAAGATGCGCGCGGTGCCCTGGTGCTCGTCGTGGCTGCGCCACGGCAGGACCTGGAAGGTGGAGGGCTCGGGCTTGAGCAGCATGTCGGACTCCGACACGCGCGAGAGGCCCTCGATGGCGGAGCCGTCGAAGCCGATGCCCTCGCCGAACGCCCCCTCGAGCTCGGCCGGCGCGACGGCCACCGACTTCAGCGTCCCGATGACGTCGGTGAACCAGAGCCGGACGAAGCGGATGTCGCGCTCCTCCAGCGTGCGCAGCACGAACTCCTGCTGGCGGTCCATGGCCACCCTTCCCGTCGTCGTCCGCCGGGTCGCCGAGCCCCGCCGGCGCCCCCGGGCGACATCTTCCCCCATGCCGCCCCCGGCGCCGCGGAGCACCCGCCCACCGGGCGGGCGCGGGGCCCGTGACGGGGCTCACTAGGGTGGCGGCATGCCTCAGCTGCGGGTGGCCATGGCGCAGGTCGACACGACGGTCGGCGACGTCGACGGGAACGTGCGCGCGGTGCGGGAGTGGGCGCGGCGCGCCGCGGAGGACGGCGCGCACCTGGCGCTGTTCCCCGAGACCGCCGTGACCGGCTACCCGGTGGAGGACCTGGCGCTGCGCCGGTCCTTCGTCGACGCCTCCAAGCGGGCGCTGGGCCGCCTGGCCGCCGAACTGGCCGACGACGGCAACGGCGAGCTGGTCGTGGTCGTCGGGTACGTCGACCGCACGCCCGAGCCGGACCGGGGCGTGACCCGCCCGGGCGGACCGGACGGCCGGCGCGACCTGCCGCAGAACTGCGCCGCGGTGCTGCACCGCGGTCGCGTGGTGGCCCGCTACGCCAAGCACCACCTGCCCAACTACGGCGTCTTCGACGAGTACCGCATCTTCGTGCCCGGCGACGACCTGCTGGTGGTGCGGGTGCACGGGGTCGACGTGGCCGTGGCGATCTGCGAGGACCTGTGGCAGGACGGCGGGCCGGTGCAGAAGGCCGGTGACGCCGGAGCCGGCCTGCTGGCGGTGCTCAACGCCTCCCCCTACGAGCGCAACAAGGACGACGTGCGCCTGGACCTGGTGGAGCGGCGCGCGGCGGAGGCCGGCTGCCCCATCGCCTACGTCAACGCCGTCGGCGGCCAGGACGAGCTCGTCTTCGACGGCGACTCCCTCGTGGTGGACGCCGGCGGGCGGGTCCTGGCGCGCGGGCCGCAGTTCACCGAGGCGCTCGTGGTGGCGGACCTGGAGCTGCCGGCGGCGGACACCTCCCCGGACTGGGTGGGCGGCGTGGAGCGCGTGACGGTGAGCGAGGAGCCGGTGCCCGCGTACGAGCCGCGCACGGCGCCGCTGCACGAGCCGCTGCCGGACGTCGCCGACGTGCACGCCGCCGTGGTGCTGGGGTTGCGGGACTACGTGCGCAAGAACGGCTTCCGCTCGGTGATCGTCGCCGTGTCCGGCGGGATCGACTCCGCGCTGGTGGCCTCGCTGGCGTGCGACGCCATCGGCGCGGAGAACGTGGTGGGGATCTCGCTGCCCTCGGGGTACTCCTCGCAGCACTCCCGCGACGACGCCGAGGAACTGGCGCGCCGCTGCGGGTTCGAGTACCGGCAGTACCCCGTCGCGCCGATGGTCCAGGCGTTCCTGGAGACCGTGCCGCTGACGGGCGTGGCCGAGGAGAACCTGCAGGCGCGGGTGCGCGGCACCACCCTGATGGGCCTGGCCAACCAGGAGGGCCACCTGGCGCTGGCCACCAGCAACAAGAGCGAGTTGGCCGTGGGCTACTCCACCCTGTACGGCGACTCCGTGGGCGGGTACGCGCCGCTGAAGGACGTGCCCAAGACGCTGGTGTGGGAGCTGTCGCGCTGGCGCAACGCGCAGGCCGCCGAGCGCGGCGAGCAGCCGCCGATCCCGGAGAACACCATCACCAAGCCGCCGTCGGCGGAGCTGCGCCCGGGCCAGACCGACCAGGACTCCCTGCCGCCGTACGAGGTGCTGGACGCCATCCTGGAGGACTACGTCGAGGGCGACCGCGGCCGCGCCGAGATGCTGGCGGAGGGCTTCGACCCCGCGGTCGTCGACGCCGTCGTCACGCTCGTGGACCGCGCGGAGTGGAAGCGCCGCCAGTTCGCCCCGGGCCCGAAGATCTCCTACAAGGCGTTCGGCCGGGACCGACGGCTGCCCATCTCCAGCCGCTGGCGCGAGCCCACCGCCGGCGCGCAGCTCGACCCGCCGGTCGTCAGCGGCGACGCGGCGCGGGAGGCGCTGGCGTGAGCTACGCCACCGAGACCCCTTCCCCGCGCCGTCGCACGCGCGTGCCGCACCTGGTGGAGATGAAGGAGCGCGGCGAGCGGTGGGCGATGCTCACCAGCTACGACGCGCTGACCGCGGCGGTGTTCGACGAGGCGGGCATCCCCGTCCTCCTGGTGGGCGACTCGGCGGCGAACACGGTGCTGGGGCTGCCCAGCACCCTCGGCGTGACGCTGGAGGACCTGCTGCCGATGGTGGGCGCGGTGGTGCGCGGCGCACCGCACGCGCTGGTGGTGGCCGACCTGCCGTTCGGCTCCTACGAGGCCTCGGACGAGCTGGCCGTGGCCTCCGGCGTGCGGCTGCTGAAGGAGGGCGGCGCGCACGCGGTGAAGCTGGAGGGCGGGGTCCGCAGCGCGAGCCGGGTGCGGGCGCTGGTGGACGCCGGGATCCCCGTCATGGCGCACGTGGGGTTCACCCCGCAGGCCGAGCACGCCCTGGGCGGCTACCGGGTGCAGGGCCGCGGCGAGGCCGCCGACGCCGTGGTCGCCGACGCGCGCGCGGTGGCGGAGGCCGGGGCGTTCTCGGTGGTGCTGGAGATGGTGCCGGCGCAGGTGGCCGAGCAGGTGACCCGGACGCTGGCGATCCCCACCGTCGGCATCGGCGCGGGCGCCGGCTGCGACGCGCAGGTGCTGGTGTGGCAGGACTTCGCGGGCCTGTCCGAACGCACGGCGCGGTTCGTCAAGCAGTACGCCGACCTGCGCGGCGTCCTCGGGCAGGCGGCGCGCGCCTACGCCGAGGACGTGCGCTCGGGGGCGTTCCCGGCGGCCGAGCACTCGTTCTGACGCCCGGGCCCGGTCAGACGGGGGCGCCGGGCGGGGCCACGACCCCCAGCAGCCAGCGCGCGATCTCCTCACCGGCGGCCGCACCGGACGCGCCGAGCAGGCGGGCGGCCGGGTGCTCCCAGCCGGTGCGCAGCAGCTCACCGTGGCCCGGGCGCACCGCCTCGCGGGCGGCCACGAGCAGGTCCACGTCCAGCAGCGAGTCGCCGGCCGCCGCGAAACCCGTGAACCCGCCGCGGCGCACCACCTCGGCCACCGCCGCCGACTTCGTCAGCGGCCGCGGCACCGCGTACAGCTTGCGGCCCTGCAGCGAGACCGCGTACCCCCAGCCGTCCAGCAGCGCCGTCAGGTCCCCCAACGCCGGCCCCTCCAGCACGGGCCGCTGACCGTCGCGCAGCACCGCGTAGCAGAAGAGGCCCGGCACGTCACGCACCGCCGGTTCCGCCGATCCCGGCACCGCGGCGTGCGCGCGGCCCACCGCGCGGGCCACCTCGGCGTGCACCCGCTCCAGCGGCGCGCAGTCCCGCAGGCGGGTGCGCACCTCGGCCGTCCACGCCTCGTCCGCCGCGCCGTCCACCAGGACCACGCCGCCGTTCGCGCACACCGCGGTCCGCGGCGGGTGGTGCGGCCAGCGGATGCGCCGGTACTGCTCGGGCGTGCGCGTCGTCACCGGCACGAACGCGCCGGAGGCCACCAGCTCGCCCAGCAGCCCCCACGCGGTGGGCGTCACCCAGGAGATCGTGCGCCCGTCGTACTCCTCCACCGGCACCAGGGTGGACACGTCCGCCCCGGCCGAGCGCTCGGAGAACACCAGCGTCTGGTCCAGGTCGCTGGCCGCCAGCAGGCCGCTCACCTCGCCCCCGACGCCGCGCGCCCGTCCGCTCCCGTGGCCCCGCGCGTGTAGCGGGGGTGGATCAGGCCGACCGCGCTGTACGCCAGGCCCGGCACCTCCTGCACCGGCACGTCCCGCTGGTCGGCCAGCAGCCGCAGGTGCGCCAGGTCCCCGGGGTGCTCCAGCTCCCCCTCGGGGCGTACCAGCACCCGCCACGGCACCCTGCGCAGCAGCACCCGCGTGGTCTCACCCACCCCCGGCTTGACGAGGTTCACGTCGCCGATGCCGAACTCGGCCGAGATCCGCTCCACCTCCGCCCAGCCGGCGAACGTCGGTTCCCGCTCCCCGCGCAGCACCGCCCCCGCGGTGGCGGGGACCTCACCGGCCACCTCGTCGAAGAACCCGGACACCACGTCCAGGAAGCGGCGCGAGACGTCGGCCCCGGCCAGCTCGGCGTAGAACTTCGCGCCGTGGAAGCGGCCCGGCCCGATGAGCCGGTCGTTGAGCACGGTGCGGCTCACCAGACCGGAGACGGTGGAGTTCAGGCACGCCGAGGGCACCAGGTAGTCCTCCCGGCTGCCGAAGGTGCGCACGCACGAGCCCGGGTCGGCAAGCACCGCCAGGTCGTCGCGGAACCCCGCCACGCCCGAGGCGGCCAGCGCCGCCGACAGCTCCCGCGCGATGGCGCCCTTGCCCGTCCACGCGTCCAGGAACACCACGCGCCCCGGGTCGTGGTGCGCCGCCAGCCAGCGCAGCGCCAGCGCGTCGATGCCGCGCCCGCGCACGATCGAGACCGCGTAGTGCGGCCAGTTCAGGCCCGCGCGCGCCGCCCAGCGCCGCAGCAGCACCCCCACCGGCGTGCCGGCGCGCGCCAGGGACGCCACCACCAGGTCCTCGCCGCGCTCGGCGCGCAGCAGCTCGGCCACCACCCCCACGCCCAGGGCCACGCGGCGCGCGGTGCGCTGCAGCGCGGCTTCGAACAGCGCGCCGTACTCGGCGCCGGGCACGTACTCCACCGGCAGCGACTCCGCGTAGTGGGCGCCGCCGGACTGCACGGCCTCCTCGCGCTCCTCGGCGGGCGCCTCCAGCGCCACTCCCGACAGGTCGGTCAGCAGCCAGGCCACCTCGTCGGCGGTGTAGCTGGAGAACGCCGGTCCCGTCAGGGGCTCGGGCAGGTGGGTGCTCACGCGCGGGGGCTCCAGACGTCGGCGGGCAGGGTCACCAGGTGCAGGCGCTCGGCCAGCGGCGCCAGGGCGGCCAGGGCGCCGTCGGGGGCGCGCAGGGCGGCGGCGGTGGAGGCCGAGTCCACCACGAGCACCAGCGCACCCCACGGGCGCTCGCGCGCGGCGTTGTGGGCGTAACGCACCCCGGGGCCGTCCACGGCCGGGTCGTGGCTGCGGAAGGCGACCGAGGAGCGCACCGCGTAGCCCTCGGCGTCGACCGCCAGCACCGGGGAACGGGTGGTGGAGGAGAACCGCACCGCGGTCCCGGGGCGCTGGGCCAGCTGAGCGGCCAGCAGCAGCGGGGCGTGCATGAGCTCCTCGCTGGCCAGCACCAGGACGTCGCCCGTCCCCGTCAGCCGGTCGGCGAGCGGGCCGGCGAGGTCGGCGGCGGCCGCGGCCGCGGCGTGCCGCGGCGCGGTGCCGAAGCGGGCTGTGGTGGGCACCCCGTCCGGCCACGGGACGGGCAGTTCCACGGGCGCGGGCGGCACGGGGCCTTCGCGCGGCAGGACGGGGGCGGCCGCCGCCACGAGCCGTGAGCCGCGCTCCAGCACGTCGCCCGGCAGGCGCACGGAACCGGCGGCCAGGGCGACCACGTCCACCCCGGCCCCCAGCTCGGCGGCGAGGTCCTGCAGGCGCTCCCGGTCGGCCGGCGAGCGCACGTCCACCAGCCCGGCCACGACGTACCGCTCGCGCGGGGTGCGCGCGTGCAGCGCGCGCAGCGTGTTCGCGACGGTCCGGCCGGTGGACAGCTCGTCGTCGACGAGGACCAGCGGGGCGGCCGGGTCCGCCAGCCGCTCGCGCACGGCGGCCTCGGCCGGCAGCAGCTGGTGACCGGTGGCGTGGGAGTGCTCCTCCTCGAACCCGGCGTACCCGCGCGCGCCGGGCACGGCGCGGCGGGTGGAGTGCAGGCAGGCGCAGCCCAGCGCCTCGGCCACGGCCTGTCCCAGGCCGGTGGCGGTCTCGGCGTACCCGACGACCAGGGCCGCCGGCACGGCCGCGGTGGCGGCGAGGGCGGCGTCCAGCACCTCCGCGGCCGCGGCGCCGTCCCCGGCCAGCGCCGCCCGCCACGTCGCGGCCCGCGGTCCGGGCCCCGTGGGCGCGCCGAGCGCCGCGGCGGCCAGCGCTCCCAGGCGCAACCCCGCGGCCCGCACCACGCGCGGGTCGGTGGGCACGTGCTTGCCCAGCACCGTGGAGACCAGCAGGTGCGCGCGCCGGGGGTTGCGCCGCAGCGCCAGGCCCAGCAGGTCGTGCACGTCCAGGCCGTCGGTGCCCGGCGGGCCCTCCAGGCCGGCGCCCAGCCGCTCGCGCACCCACGAGCCCGCCCAGGTGCCCGCGGTCCTCACGAGCGCGCTCCGGCGGGCCGCGCGAACGCCTGCCAGGCGTCGTCCTGCGCCTGGAGAAGGTGCGCGTAGGTGACGTCCTCGCGGGCCACGCCGAACGCTCGGGCGCGCGCCAGGACCCGCTCGGCCCACGGCCGGTGCGGGCCCGCCTCGTTCATCTTGTTGCGGTAGCTGGAGGCCATCACCCCGCCGGCCGCCTGGGCGAGCACGTCGCAGGCGTCGCAGAAGTCCTCGTGGGTCACCACCGACACGGCGTGCACCACGGCCACGTGCGAGGGGTGGATGACCGTCTTGCCCTGCAGGCCGTTGACGCGGTCCAGCTCCAGCTCGCGCACCAGTCCGTCGAGGTCCTCGGCGATGAGCTGCTCACGCAGCTCCTCCGCGCCGGAGCCCGTGAACGGCCCCGCGGACAGGGTGGTGCGGAAGACGCGCTCGCCGGAGGTGAAGTGCTCCCACACCGGGGCGGTGATGGGGTACCCGCTGCCGTCGGCGCGCCCCAGGACGTTGATGACGTCGCCCAGGACGCCGGCGACGACCCGAACGTCCCACACGGTGGCGCCGCGCGGGCGGCGCAGGCCGTAGGCGGCGGACAGGTCCGTGGCGCCGGTGCGCACGGCCAGCACGAGGTCGCGGTGCTGGTCGAGGACGTCGCGGATGCCGAACAGCGCCTCGTGGCGGGTGTCGAGGTGGGCGACGTCGCGGCTCTCCAGCACGGGCATCGCCCACAGCCGCCGTCCGGCCAGCTCGGAGGCGCGCCGCACCGCCTCCATCCACCGCTGCGGCGGCGGCTGGTCCGCGCCGCCGAACTTGGGCAGCACGAACCCCAGGAGGCAGTCCAGTCCGACGCCGCTGCGCTCGACCACGCTGAGCAGCTGCTCGGGGGTGCGGGCGCGCACGAACAGCATGAGCGGGGGGTCGCCGGCCCACTCGGGGTGACGGGCCAGGTCGGCCAGCTCGCGCACCAGCGTCTCCTCGGCCTGCCCGACGAGGTCGTCGGGCACGGAGTCCTCCAGGCACGCGACCGCGCTGAGCACCCCGCGCCGGGCCAGACGCAGCAGGTCGGCGGCCAGGCGCTGACGGGTGGCGGGGCAGTACAGCGTGGCGCCGAGCGCGACGGCGAGCTCGTCGCGCCCGGCGGTCAGGTCGACCGGCTGCGGCGGGTGGAGGAACAGCGCGTCGGTGCGCCCGGGGTCGAGCTCGGCGAAGTGGCGCACGGCGGCGCTCCTCCTCCCGTCTGGTTGGAGAGGTGGGCGGGTGGGCGGGTGGGCGGGTGGGTGGGCGCGGAGGGCTCAGAGGTGCGGGGTGATGGCCGGCAGGAGGTCGCGGAAGGTGCGCCCGGAGGCGGCCTGGCCGATGGCGGTCATGGACCAGCCGGAACCCTCGCGGCTGAGCGAGGCCATCACCTGGGCCGTGTGGCTGCCGGACCCGGTGAGCCGGTAGCGGGCCAGCTCGACCGCCTGCGGCTGCGCGGTGTCCAGCAACCGGCAGTAGGCGTTCTCGATGGAGGAGAAGTCCTGCCCGGTGAAGCTGTTGACGGTGAACACGAGCGTGGTGACCCGCGCGGGGACCGCGGGCAGGTCCACGACGATCACCTCGTCGTCGCCCTCGCCCTCACCGGTGAGGTTGTCCCCGGTGTGGGTCACCGAACCGTCCTTGCTGCGCAGCTGCTGGAACCAGACCGTGTCCACCAGCTGCCCGGCGGCGTCGAACAGCAGGCAGGACGCGTCCAGGTCCACGTCGATGGACTTGCGGCGGCCCAGGAACCCCTTGGCGACGGCGTCCCAGCCCAGGCCCATCGAGACGCGGGTGAGCGACCCGCCGCCGGACTTGCTCAGCGACAGCTTCTGGCCCTTGGTGAGGTCGACCACGTGTCTGCTCCTGTCGATCGGTCTTCTCGGGTCTTCTCGGTCTTCCGGGGGCCTTCAGGCGTGCCGGGGCACGTCGCCCCCGGGGCCCCAGACGAGGTCGTCGAAGCCGTAGGCCTCGGCGACCTCCTGCTGCGGGCCGGGGAAGAACTCGTTCTCCCGGCGGACCACCAGCTCCCCGGCCACGTCGTGGACGGAGACGAGGGCGCAGGTTCGTGCACCGGCGGGGGCGCCGCCGGCCCACGCCTGCAGCCGGGCCCCGTCGCGGCGGCGCAGCGTGATGCGCGGCGCCAGGGCCGCGTAGTCGGGCGCCTGCTGCCGGACGGTGTAGACGTACAGCACGAGGCGGCGCAGCAGCTCCAGGTGCCGGGTGTCCACCAGGAGCTCCTCGCCCTCCTCGCTGCGGGCCCCCAGCCGCAGCACCTGGCGGGCACCGTACCCGGGGGCCGCGAGCAGTTCACCGAGGGACTGCACGGCGCCGCTGCGGCGGTCGCGCGTCTCCCACAGGCAGCCCAGGTGGAGGTCCGTGGACCGCTGCAGCCCCGAGGGGGTCACCTGCGGCTCCCACTCCAGCTCCACGCGCAGGGTGCCGGTGCCGCGCTCGCCGGCCGGCACGCGCACGGCGGGCCGCTCGTCGTCGAGCACCGTGAGGGCCTCGGACCGGCGGGCGGTCCCCACCGGGACGGGAGCGGCGGTGGGGACCGGAGGGGGCGCCGCGGGCGGTCGGGCGGTCACGCGGGGGGACGGCGGGGGGACGGCGGCGGGCCGCGGTGCGGGCGAGGGCGCGGGGCCCGGCGCCTGCCGGGAGGCGCGCGCGGGCGCCAGGTGGTCGCCCAGCGTGCGGTCGCTGCGCCGCGGCCCGGGCCTGCCCAGGAAGTTGTGCACCTCCTCGGCCGGCCGATTCACGCCCGCCACCCGATGTCCTCCTCCGTGCTCACCACCCCTGCCGTGCTCACCACCCCTGCCGGGCTCACGGCCCCGCGCCGTGCCACCGGTGCGTCGGCCGCCCTCAGTGCGCCGGGGCGTGCGCCTCCACGTGCGCCTCCTCGGGGTGGCGGCGGTTGCGCACGATGGAGCTGATGAGGGCCGCCACGATGAAGGCCAGGCCGATGAGGCCGGTGATGACCTCGGGGATGTGCACCTCGATGCTGATGATGAGGATGACGGCGAGGGCGCCGATGGCCCACAGCGCGCCGTTCTCCAGGTACGGGTACTGCGCGAGCGTCCCCTCCTTGACCAGGTGCACCGTCATGGAGCGGATGTACATGGCGCCCACGCCCAGCCCGATCGCGATGATGATCGGGTCGGAGGTGATGGCGAACGCGCCGATGACGCCGTCGAAGGAGAACGAGGCGTCCAGGACCTCCAGGTACAGGAAGAGGAAGAACGCCGCCTTGCCGGTCGCCTTCGCCACCGGGGTCGGGCCGCCGGTGCCGCGCTGACCGGGGACGGCCGCGCCGCCGCCCTCGACGGGCGTGCCCTCCGCCGCCTGCCCGTGCCCCTCGGAGTGCTCCAGGTGGTCCTCGACGTTGAACAGCTCACCGAGACCGTTGACCAGCAGGTAGGTCAGGATGCCCGCGAGGCCGGAGGCCAGGACGGTGCGGCCGTGGTCGGTCGCGAACGTCTCCGCCGCCACCAGCAGTACCGCGCCGGCGACGACGACCTGCACGGCCTCCAGCTTGCCCAGCCGCTCCCCCAGGTGCTCCAGCGGCTTGAGCCAGTGGTGCTCCTTCTCGCCGAAGAAGAAGTTGAGGAAGAGCATCAGCAGGAACATGCCGCCGAAGGCCGCGATGGTCGGGTGCGCCTGGTTCAGCTCGTAGCCGTACGTGCCCGGCTCCTCGGGGTCGCCCCCGCGCAGGGCGAGCTCGACCGTCTCGACCGGTCCGAGGCCGGCGGTGACGCTGACCAGCAGGATCGGGAAGACCAGCCGCATGCCGAAGACGGCGATGATGATGCCGATGCTGAGGAAGATCTTCTGCCAGAAGTCGCTCATCCTCTCCAGCACCGTCGCGTTCACGACGGCGTTGTCGAAGGACAGGCTGATCTCCAGGACGCAGAGGATGCTCACCAGGAGCAGGGCCTGGAAGATGCCGAGGTGGGCCGTGAGGCCGTACCAGGCGGCCAGCACCAGCCCGGCGATCGTCACGGCGAACGACCAGCCGTAGGTCTTGAGGATCACGCGTCTGCTTCCTGTTCGTGAGGGCCCCTCGCGCGGGCCGGACACCGCACCTTCTCAGGAGCGGCGGTGCACGGCGAACCGCCGCGCGGCCCGGGGCCGCGCGGCGGTCTCCCGCACCGCTGTGGGGGGTGTCAGACGCTGACGCCGAAGTCCGTCGCGATGCCGCGCAGGCCGTCGGCGTACCCCTGCCCGACGGCGCGGAACTTCCAGTCGCTGCCGTTGCGGTACAGCTCGCCGAAGACCATGGCGGTCTCGGTGGAGGCGTCCTCGGACAGGTCGTAGCGGGCGACCTCGGTCCCGCCGTCGGCGTTCACCACGCGGATGAAGGCGTTGCGGACCTGACCGAAGGACTGCTTGCGGGTGTCGGCGTCGTAGATGGCCACGGTGAAGACGACCTTCTCGATCTCCGCGGGGATCCCGGAGAGGTCGACGTTGATCTTCTCGTCGTCGCCGTCGCCCTCACCGGTGCGGTTGTCACCGGTGTGCTCCACGGAGCCCTCGGGGGACTTCAGCTGGTTGAAGAAGACGAAGTAGCCGTCGTTGGGGACCTTGCCGTTGGCCCCGACCATGATCGCCTGCGCGTCGAGGTCGAACTCCGAGCCGGTGAAGCTGTTCGCGTCCCAGCCGAGCCCGACGACGGCCCGGGTCATGCCCGGCGCCTCCTTGGAGAGGGAGACGTTGCCGCCCTTGCTGAGGCTGACGCCCATGGTGTGCGCTCCGTTTCGTTGGTCGGTCGTTCGTCGGTCGTGCGGGCGGTGCCCGCCCCCGCTGAACGTGCGCGGGGGCCGGGGTGGTTCCGCCGGTGCGTCGCTCAGCCCCGCGAGCCGGAGAACAGGCCGCCGATGGCGCCCAGCCCCTGCTGGTCGGGCTTGACGGCGTTCTTGGCCAGCGCCTTGGCGAAGCCCTCGATGGTGACGGACTGCAGGATGACGCGGCCGTTGCCCCGCAACGTGGCCAGGGTCAGGCCCTCGCCGCCGAAGACGGCGCTCATGATGCCCTGCCGGTTCAGCCGCCCGACCGTCTCCACGCTGTACTGGACCCCGTCGTCCCAGGCCACGATGCAGCCGGTGTCCACGCGCACCGTGCCGCCGTAGTCCGCGGGGTTGAGGTCGATGAAGTCCCCGGCGCCGGCGATGAGCAGCGACCCGCGGCCGGTGAAGCGCTCCAGGATGAAGCCCTCCCCGCCCATCAGGCCCTGGCCCAGGCCGGAGAAGGCGATGTCGAAGTGGACCCCGGCCTCGGCGGCCACGAAGGCGTCCTTCTCGGCGAACCAGGTGGTGGAGCCGTCCAGCTCCAGGTGGCGCATCTCGCCGGGCAGCACACCGGCCAGTCCCAGCAGCCCGTCACCGCCGGGGGTCGAGAAGTGCTGGAAGGCGAAGGACTCCCCCGCCAGCACCCGCTTGCCGGCGCCGACGGCGCCGCGCAGCAGCCCGCCGAGGCCGCCCTCGGACTTCTCGCCGGGGGCGGACAGCTTGGTCTCCACCGCCACGTCGCCGGAGGAGAACAGGAACTTGCCCGCCTCGGCGTACACGACCTGGCCCGGCCGCAGGGTGACCACGGCCATCTGCGTGGTGGTGCCGACCAGCTGGACGTCGAGGGTCACGATCGGCTCCTGCCGGGGGTCGGGGGGACGGGGCCGCGCGCGGTCGTCGCGGTCGTCGCGGTCGTCGCGGTCGTCGCGGTCGTCGGGATCGTCGGGGTCGTCGGGGTCACAGGTCCAGCTCGCTGCGGCGGAACTTCGCCTCCAGGAACCGGCTCTGCTGCTGCTGGCGGTCCACGTCGGCGTCGTGCACGGCGTCGCGCAGCCGACGGCACCCCTCCAGCAGCAGGTGCAGCTGGTTGCGCAGCTCCTCCGCCGGGGTGGTGCCCGCGGCCGTGCGGTGCTCGCGCGCGTAGTCCGGGGGCAGGGCGAGGTAGTCCTCGACGGTGCGCGGCAGGTGCTCGGTGGCCAGGGTCTCCAGGTCGTGGCGCACCCGGGGGTCGGCGCCGCGCTCGGCGACGCGCAGCAGCAGCGGGCCCAGCAGCTCGGCGACCTCGTGCACGAGGACGACGTCTGCGCGCTCGAACCGGCCGCTGGAGTCGGCGCGGTGCACGGTGGCGATGAGCGCGCGCTCCGCCTCGCTGATCGGGGGCACCGCCTCGGGGACCTGCCGCCCGGGGAAGGGCCGCGGCGGGGCGGCCGGCGGGCGGGTCAGCGCACGGGCGCCCCCGGTGGGGCCGGTGAGCGCGGGCGGACCACCGGCGGCCTCGGCGCGCAGGGCACGCATCTCCCGCTTGCGCTTGCGCCGCAGCTCCTTCTTGTGCGTCTCGTAGGCGGCGTTCGCGCCGATCCAGGTGAACATCACCACGAGCGCCACGGCGGTCCAGCTGACGGCGAACAGGGTGATCCACAGGCCCATCCAGCCGAAGCGGACCGCCTGCAGAACGGGGTCGGGCACGAAGCCCACCTTGGGCAGGGTGGCCCCCAGGGGCGTCAGCCGGGACTCGTCGATGCCGAGCTCCTCCAGCTCGCGCGCCTCGGCCTCGTCGGCGCTGCACGCCGCGTGCGACCCGTTCGCCCCCTTCGCCCGGCGCGCCTTCTTCTGCAGCGGCGGCAGGGACGGCGGCCTGGGCTGGAACGGCGGCGGCGGCGGCGTCGAGCGCACCGGGAGGGGCGCGCCCGTCGCCGGCGGCTGCCCGCCGGCCGCGCCCGACCCCTCGCGCGGCGGCTCCGGCGGCTGCGCGCCGCCCCTGCCCAGGTCGACCCCCACGACGTCCTCCTACAGGTCCAGGTCGGAACGGCGGAACTTCGCGTCCAGGAAGCGGCCCTGCTCGCTGAGCAGGCGCGCGTCGTGGTCGTACACGGCGTGCTGCAGCTCGCGCGCACCCTCCAGCAGGAGGCCGAGCTGGCTGAGCAGCTCCTGCGCGGGCGTGCTGCCGGTGGGACCGCGGTGGTGCAGCGCGTAGTCCTCGGGCAGGTCCAGGTAGCGCTCCAGCGCACCCGGCAGGTACTCGGTCACGATCGCCTCGAGGTTGTGCATCTCCTCGGCCTGGGCCCCGCGCCGGGCCACGTGCGCCAGCACGGGGCGCAGCACGTCCTCCACGTCGCGCACGGCGGGCACGGCGCCGTCCGGCAGGCGCCCGCCGGCTCGGTTGGCGCGCTGGACCGTCTCGCGCAGCCGGGCCTGCAGCGCCTGCACCGGGTCGGCCGGCTCTGCCGGCTCGACGGGAGCGGGCGGAGCCTGCTCCAGCGCCTCCTGCGCTCCGGCCAGGGCCGCCTTGATCCGAAGCCAGCGGGAGTTCGCCATGATCGAGTGCACCAGTCCCGTCCCCCACGTGCCGGCCGCCACCAGGGCCGCCAGCAGGACCCACCAGGAACCCTGCGCGAACAGCGCCAACGCTCCGGTGGAGGCCACCAGGTACGCCGCCGCGGCCGCCACCCACCCCGGGCGCCGTCCGCGCAGCCCCATGTACAGGAACGCCAGCCACGGGAGCCCCACCGCGGGGATCGCCAGCCACCAGGAGTTGGCCGCGCGCCAGGTGCGGCTGCGCAGCCGCCGCGAGACGACCTCCGGCGGCGCCTGGGCCGGGCCGGAGCGCCGGCGCACGACGGCGTCGCCGCTGCCGGCCCGCGCCCGCAGCGACCGCGGCGCCCGCTCGGCCACCGCGCTCACCGCCCCGGCCCCGGCAGCGCCGGGCCGGAACCGTCGCCCTCGCCGTTGCGCGCCCGCTCCAGGTAGGAGCGCGAGCGGTGCACCTGCCCCTCCAGCGCGTCGACGGTGGAGGCCATGCTGACGACGGCCTGCTGCTTGAAGGTGTCGATGGCGTCCATGGTGGCGAAGACGTTGTCGAAGGCCTTCTGCAACGTGGCCACGTCCACCGTGGCGCTGGCGGCCTGCTGGTGGATCTGCCCGGTCTGCTGCTTCAGCATCTCCGAGGTCGACAGGATCATCTGGTTCGTCGTGGTGTTCAGGGCGTTGACCTGGTCCAGCACGAGCTTCTGGTTGGCCAGCGCCTGCGCGACGACCACTGCGGTGCGCAGCGCGGCGACCGTGGTGGTCTGCGCGCGGTCCACGCCCTTGATGAGCTCGATGTTGTTCTTGCGCACCAGGTCCAGCGCCAGGTAGCCCTGCACGCTGACGGCCAGCTGGGTCAGCAGGTCCTGGTGGCGCTGGCGGATGGGGAACAGCGCGTCCGCCGTGAGCGCCTCGGCGGCCTGCGGGTTCGTCACCCGCAGCTCCTCGATCTTGACGACCGTCGCCTCGTCCAGGGCCTTGGCGAGCGTGGCGTACTCGGTGAGCTTGCCCATGGTGGCCCACAGGTGCTGCTTCTCCGACTCGATGGAGGCGTTGTCCTTGCGCAGCTCGTCCTGCCCGCTGGCCAGGGCCTTGATGATGGCGTCGAGTTGGGACTGCGCGTCCTGGTAGCGCTCGAAGTAGCGCTGGATCTTGTTGCCCATCGGGATGATCCCGAGAATCCTCTTCGCGCCCTTGAGGTCGGCGCGGCCCGGGTCCAGCTCGGTGACCGTGCGGCGCAGGTCCAGCAGCGTGTTGGCGACCTTCACCTGCGCGTCGGCGCCGGGGCCGGAGGCCTTCTGCCCCTTCGCGCCGGCCAGCGAGGACGCCGGGCGCTCGAGCATCCGGTTGGACACCTGCGCCGAGGCGCGCACCTCCTGCTCACCCATGCGCGTGATGTCGTCGACGCGCTTGGTGAAGGCGGGGCTGCGCGGGTCCTGAGCCGCCAGGTCCGCCACGAAGGCCTGCGCCTTGCGGGCCAGTTCCGCGCGGGTCGCCTCGTCGAGGGGGATCATGCTCTCGGCCTGCTCGTCGGCCACGACGGGCACCGGGGCCGGGGGCGTCAGGCTCAGGTCGCTCGCGGCCGGCGCCGGCGCCGCGGGCGGCGTCAGCGGCTTGCTCAGGTCCAGCGACTCCGACATCCGGCGGTTCCCCTCGTCATCGACTGCTGCCACGCCCGGCTCATCCTAGGAGCCGCACCGGCCCAACGATCCTGGCGCGGGAAGGGTGCCCGCAGCATCCGTCCCACGGTGGACCCCCGGGTGGGCCCGCGGGAGGGTGCGCACCGGCACGCCGTGCGTCACCAGTCGTCCTCCTCCTCCTCGTCCCGGCGGTCCTCCGCCTCCGTGCGGGCCCGGGCCAGCTCCGGGGCCCGGGCGGCCTCCTCGCGGGTGGCGTACGGGCCGAGCAGGTACCTGGCGGGCGCGCGGTGCTCGTCGTCCTGCACCTCACCGGTGCGCGTGTCGTAGAAGTACGGTCCTGCGCTCACACCGACATCCTCGCCCCTGCGGCCCGCGCGCGCACGCGACCTAGACTCCCCGCATGAGCTCCGGCACCACCACCCCCGGCACCACCGCCCCCCCGGGCGACCTCGTCCCCGGGACGGTGGGCCCCCGGCGGCCGGTGCCGGCGTCGATCCCGCGGCCGGAGTACGTGGACAAGCCGGCCCCCACCCCCTACACCGGCCCGCACGTGCTGGACCCCGAGACCGTCGAGCGCGTGCGGCGCGCCGGGCGACTGGCGGCGAGGGCCATGGAGGAGGCGGCGAAGCGCATCGCGCCGGGCGTGACCACCGACGAGCTGGACCGGGTCTGCCACGAGTACCTCTGCGACCACGGCGCCTACCCCTCGACGCTGGGGTACCGGAACTTCCCCAAGTCGCTGTGCTCCAGCGTCAACGAGGTCATCTGCCACGGCATCCCCGACTCCACGGTGCTGCGCGACGGCGACATCGTGAACCTCGACGTCACCGCCTACCTGGACGGCGTGCACGGCGACAACAACGCGACCTACCTGTGCGGCGAGGTCGACGAGGAGTCCCGCCTCCTGGTCGAGCGCACCCGCGAGGCCACCCGCCGCGGCATCGGGGCGGTCGCACCCGGCCGGGCGATCAACGTCATCGGCCGCGTCATCGAGGCCTACGCCAAGCGCTTCGGCTACGGCGTCGTGCGCGACTTCACCGGCCACGGCGTCGGCCCGGCGTTCCACTCCGGCCTCGTCGTGCCGCACTACGACACCGCGCCCGAGCACGGCACCGTCATGGAACCGGGCATGGTCTTCACCGTCGAGCCGATGCTCACCCTGGGCACCCACGAGTGGGACATGTGGGAGGACGGCTGGACGGTCGTGACGAAGGACCGCCGGCGCACGGCCCAGTTCGAGCACACGATCGTGGTCACCGACACCGGCGCGGAGGTCCTGACGCTCCCCTGACGCCCCGCCAGGGGCGGGCACCGGCGCGCGGGCCCACCCGTTGCACGGGTGAGACCCCTCGAGAGGAGATCCCCGTGAACGGTCTGGTCCGCCCCGTCCGAGGCAAGGTGATCGCCGGCGTGTGCGCCGGCCTGGGACACCGCTTCGGGCTGTCCGCGAACGTCGTGCGACTGCTGTTCGTGCTGTCCTGCGTCCTGCCCGGCACGCAGGTCCTCGTGTACCTCGTCCTCTGGGTGGTCATGCCCAAGGAGGGCACGGCGCGCGCCGCGCGCTGAGGTCCGGCGCGCCGGGCGGCGCCGTGGCGCGGGTGTCCCTAGGCTCGGCGGGGTGAGCACTCCCACGGCGTCCAGCAGCGGCCTGCCCGGCACCTCCTCCCCCGCGCGCCCGGCGCGGGCCCTGGGGGTGGACATCGGCGGTTCCGGCATCAAGGCGGCGCCGGTGGACCTGGCCGCCGGGGAGTTCACCGCCGAGCGCGTGCGCCTGGCCACCCCGCAGCCGGCCACCCCGGCGGCCGTGGCGCCCGTCGTCGCCGAGGTCCTGGCCGGGTTCGACGTGGCACCGGACGTGCCGGTCGGCATCACCTTCCCCGCGGTCGTCCAGCACGGCATCACGCGCACCGCCGCGAACGTGGACCCCTCCTGGATCGGCGCCGACGCCGAGGCGCTGTTCTCCGACGCCCTGGGTCGGCCGGTGCTGGTGGTCAACGACGCCGACGCCGCCGGCTACGCCGAGGCCGCCTTCGGCGCCGCCAAGGGCGTCAAGGGCGTGGTGGTCGTCACCACCCTCGGCACCGGCATCGGCAGCGCGCTCGTCGTCGACGGCACGCTCGTGCCGAACACCGAGCTGGGCCACCTGGAGATCGGCGGGCACGACGCCGAGAAGAAGGCCGCCGACTCCGCCCGCGAGCGCCAGGACCTGTCGTGGGCGCAGTGGGCCAAGCGCTTGCAGCGGTACTACTCGCACCTGGAGAACCTGCTGTGGCCGGACCTGATCGTCGTGGGCGGCGGCGTCAGCAAGAAGCACGAGAAGTTCCTGCCCCTGCTGGACCTGCGCACGCCGATCGTGCCGGCGGCGCTGCGCAACGACGCGGGCATCATCGGGGCCGCCTCGCTGGCGGCGTCCCGCACGGGCCGCTGACACCGCTCGCCCTGCCGGGCGCACCGGGGCGCGGGCTAGGGTCCTGGCCATGAGCGACGCGACGCTGCGGTTCGGACTCTTCGTGCCCCAGGGCTGGAAGCACGACCTGACGGGGGTGCCCCCCGCCGAGCACTGGCGCAGGATGCGCTCGCTGGCGCAGCGCGCGGACGCGGGGGACGTGTGGGAGTCGATCTGGGTCTTCGACCACTTCCACACCGTCCCCGAGCCCACCGACGAGGCCACGCACGAGGCGTGGACGCTGGTGGCGGCCTTCGCCGCGGTCACGGACCGCGTCCGGCTGGGGCAGATGTGCACGTGCATGAGCTACCGCAACCCGGCGTACCTGGCGAAGGTCGCCGCGACGGTGGACGTCGTCTCCGGCGGGCGCGTGGAGATGGGCATCGGGGCCGGCTGGTACGAGCACGAGTGGCTCGCCTACGGCTACGGCTTCCCCTCCGCCGGCGAGCGCCTGGCGCGCCTGGACGAGGGCGTGCAGATCATGTCCCAGCTGTGGCGCGACGGCACCAGCACCTTCTCGGGCAGGCACTACAGCACCGACGGGGCGATCTGCCGGCCGCTGCCCCTGCAGGACGGCGGCATCCCGCTGTGGATCGCCGGCGGCGGTGAGCGCAAGACGCTGCGCATCGCCGCCCAGCACGCGCGGTACACGAACTTCGACGGCACGCTGGAGGGCTTCACGCACAAGTCGCGGGTGCTGGCGGAGCACTGCCGCGAGGTGGGCACCGACTTCGGCGCCATCGTGCGCAGCGCGAACTACAACGTGGCGATCGGCCGGGACGAGGCGGAGGTCGCCGAGCGCATCGCCGCGCGCCGGGCCGTGCTGGAGCGGCACGTCGGCGCCGCGGCCGTGGAGCGCGAACTCGGCTCGATCGCGCCGCACCTGCCGTGCGTGGGCACCCCGGAGCAGATCGTGGAGAAGCTGCGGCCGGTCGTCGAGGCGGGCATGAGCTACCCGGTCCTGTACTTCCCCGAGGCGGCCACCGACACCAGCGGCATCGAGCTGTTCGAGCGCGAGGTCGTGCCGGCCCTGCGCGGCTGAGGGCCGGTGCCTGGGCTGTCGGTGCGCCGGGGCATGCTGGCCGCGTGAGCGAGGACCCCGGCGGTGCGGCCCCCCGGAGCGAGGAGCCGGACGAGGAGCCCGCGGGCGCCGTGTGCGCGTTCTGCGGCAGCTCGGAGGACGTCGGCGAGCAGGAGCGGCTGGGCGTGCGCGTGCGCGTGTGCGCCGGCTGCACCGCGCGGTTCGGCCGGGAGCGGCGCGCGCAGCGCGCCGCCGGGCCGCCGGAGCGTCCCGTGGGCCTGCCGCCGACGCTGGGGCAGCAGTCCTCCGAGGTGCTGCGGCACGTGGCCCGCATGGCCGAGCGCGCAGCCGCCCGGCCGTACGCGGAGGAGGAGTGCCCGCGCTGCCGGGCGCCCGTGCACGTCTACCGCGCCGTGGACGGGGAGGGTCGGGTGGTGCTCGCGAAGGACGCGGTGCTGGCCGAGTCGGTGCCCGCCGCGACGCGCTGGCGGGTGCGTGACGGGCGCGCCGAGCCCTCCCCCGGTGAGCCGGAGCAGGTGGGGGCGCGGGTGCTGCACGAGGTGGTGTGCGGCGCCGCCCCCGAGCCGGGCAACCCGCGGCTGCAGCGGGCGTGGCGGGCGAACCGGGACGCGGCGGGCGCCGCGGCGCCGGGCCCGGGCGACCCCGGCGCCGGGGTGCACCCCTGAGCGGGCACCGGGGCGGGGGTCCTACGCTGAGGGACGTGCCCGACGATCACGACGTGCAGGAGATCCTCGACATCGGCGGAGACGCCGTCCTGGAGCGGCTGGCCGCGATGGCGGACCTCGGGATGGTGCTCGACATCACCCTGTTCGCCGGGGGGCAGGTCGTCTCCGGGACCCTCATCGGCCGCGACCGCTGGCTGGAGCAGTTCCTGGAACGGGCGGCCCGCGGCGGGGCGGGGGGCCGCCGGGTCGGGGAGGACGTGCAGCGCCTGTTCCGCGCCGTGGACCGCCAGCGGCCCGCGGGCGAGCCCCGGCACCACGACTTCCTGCACCTGGCCGGCGCGCAGATCGACGGCACGCAGCGCATCGCGGAGGGCCTGCTGTGGCGGGGCCGCATCAGCGAGGTCGCGGGCTGGTCGCTGGGCTCGCTGTGAGCGCGCCGGGGCCCCGCGCGCCGGTGGCGACGCGGGGCCCCGGCGGTGCGGGGCGGACGAGCCGGCCTGTAAGCCGGATCCTGTGCCCGGGGGGGGGGGGGGGGGGGCCGGCCCCCCCGGCCCCCCGCCCCCCCCGCCCCGCCCCGCCCCCCACCCCCCCCCCCCCCCCCCACCCCGTCCACTCCGCCCCGCTCCTCGCGAC
>NZ_JBJLRI010000005.1:0-117275 GCF_050871405.1 Kineococcus esterisolvens | reverse complement strand
CTGCTGTTCATGGACATCCTGCTGATCACGATCCCGCCGCTGGTGCTGTACCTGTTCTTCAACCGCCAGATCGTCGCCGGCATGACCTCCGGCGCCGTCAAGGGCTGACCACCGCCCCCACCGCCCCCACCGCCCCGCTCCCAGCGAACGGAACCCGATGCCCCACCGCACCGACGTCGTCGTCACCGACCTGCGCGCCGAGCACGGCGCACCACTGCTCGGGCTGGGTACCGCGCTGCCGCGGTTGTCCTGGACCGCCCGGGCCGCCGCGGACGTCCCCGCCACCTGGGAGCAGAGCGCCTACGAGGTGCGCGTGACCCCCCTGCCGCCGGTGCCCGGCGCGGAGCCCCCGCGCTCCTGGTCCAGCGGCCGGGTCGACTCCGGTGACAGCGTGCTCGTGCCGTGGCCGGCGGCGCCCCTGCGCTCCCGCGAGCGCGTGCGCGTGGAGGTCCGGCTCTGGGGGCGGGACGCGGAGCCGACCTCGTTCAGCCGCCCGCTGGTCCTGGAGACGGGGCTCCTGGCCCCCTCCGACTGGACGGCCGTGCCCGTCGGCCCGGACTGGGACGAGGACCCCGGCGTCGACCACCGCCCCGCGCTGCTGCGCCGGGAGTTCTCCCTGCCCGGCCCGGTCGCGCGAGCGCGGCTGCACGTCACCGCGCACGGCCTGCACGAGGTCGAGGTCAACGGTGAGCGGGTCGGCGACGAGGTCCTCGCCCCCGGCTGGACCAGCTACTCGCACCGGCTGCGCCACCGCACCCACGACGTGACGCACCTGGTGCGCGAGGGTGGCAACGCGGTGGGCGCCTGGCTGGCCGACGGCTGGTACCGCGGTCGCTTCGGCATCCGCGGCGGCAGCCGCAACCTGTACGGAGAGCGCACCGCGCTGATCGCGCAACTGGAGGTCGACCTGGCCGACGGCCGGCGCGTCGTCGTCGCCACCGGCCCGGGGACGGGGGAGGACGGGGGCACCTGGCGCGCCGCGCACGGTCCGGTCCTCGCCAGCAACCTGTACGAGGGCGAGAGCCACGACGCCCGCCTGGCGGTGCCGGGCTTCTCCACCGCAGGGTTCGACGACTCCGCCTGGGCCGGGGTGCGCCGCTACGAGCGCGATCCCGCCACGCTGGTCGCCGCGGACGGTCCTCCCGTGCGCTGCACCCGCGAAGTGCTCCCCGTGGCGGTGCTCACCAGCCCGTCGGGGGCCACGATCCTCGACTTCGGGCAGAACCTCACCGGTCGCCTGCGCATCCGCGTGCGCGGGTGCGCCGGCGACCGGGTGCAGCTGCGCCACGCCGAGGTGCTGCAGGACGGGGAGCTGTACACCCGCCCCCTGCGGACGGCGCGGGCCACGGACACCTACGTCCTGGCCGGCGGCGGGGGGACCGGCGAGCCCGAGGTGTGGGAACCGCGCTTCACGATGCACGGGTTCCGCTACGCGGAGGTCACCGGGTGGCCCGGCCGGCTCGACGAGGGCGACGTCGTGGCACGCGTGCACCACAGCGACATGGCTCGCACGGGCTGGTTCTCCTGCTCCGACGACCGGCTGAACCGGTTGCACGAGAACGTCGTGTGGAGCATGCGCAGCAACTTCGTCGACATCCCCACCGACTGCCCCCAGCGCGACGAGCGCCTCGGCTGGACCGGCGACATCCAGGTCTTCGCCCCCACCGCCGCCTTCCTGTACGACTGCTCGGGGTTCCTCGCCTCCTGGTTGCGCGACGTCGCGGTCGAGCAGCTGCCCGACGGGACCGTGCCCTGGTACGTGCCCCGGGTCCCGGCGTCGTTCTGGGAACCGCCGCAACCCGGTGCGGTGTGGGGCGACGTGGCGGTCCTGACGCCGTGGGTCCTGTTCCAGCGCTACGGGGACGTCGGCGTCCTGCGGGCGCAGTACGCCAGCGCCCGCGCGTGGGTCGACCTGGTGGAGCGCCTCGCCGGGCCGGACCGGTTGTGGGACAGCGGCCTGCAGCTCGGCGACTGGCTCGACCCGGCGGCCCCGCCGGACCGGCCCGCCGAGGCGCGCACCGACAGGTACCTGGTCGCCACCGCCTACTTCGCCCACTCCGCGCGGACCCTCGCGCGCACCGCGCACGTCCTCGGCGAGCAGGAGGACGCCGCCCGGTACGGAGCCCTGGCCGACGAGGTGCGCGAGGCCTTCGCCCGTGAGCACCTGCGTCCCGGCGGCCGGCTGAGCAGCGACGCGCAGACCGCCTACGCCCTGGCGCTCGTCTTCGACCTGCTGCCCGAGGGCGAGCGCGAGGCCGCCGGCCGGCGCCTGGCCGAGCTGGTCGCCGAGGACGGCAACCGCGTCGCCACCGGGTTCGCGGGGGTGAACCTCGTCACCGACGCGCTGACCACGACCGGGCACGACGAGACGGCCCACGCCCTGCTGACCGAGACCGGCTGCCCGTCCTGGCTCTACCAGGTCGCGATGGGCGCCACGACCACGTGGGAGCGGTGGGACTCCATGCTGCCCGACGGGACCGTCAACCCCGGGCAGATGACCAGCTTCAACCACTACGCCCTCGGATCGATCGCCGACTGGATGCACCGCACCGTCGCCGGCCTGGCACCCGCGGAACCCGGGTACCGCCGCCTGCTGGTGCGCCCGCGCCCCGGGCCGGGCCTGACGTCCGCCGCGGCGCGCCACGAGACCCCCCGCGGGACCGCGGCCGTCAGCTGGCGCCGTGACGGCGACCGGCTCGTCGTCGACGTCGACGTCCCGCTCGGGGTCCGCGCCGCCGTCGACCTGCCCGGCCGTCCCGTCAGCGAGGTCGGTGCCGGCCGGCACCGCTTCGAGGTCGCCACGACACCCGCCCCCGCTCCGGTCCCGTCGCCCGCCTGAGCCGCACCCGTACCCGCGTAGGCCGAACCCGTACCCCGAACCGCTCGACCGAACCCACCACGCACGGAGGAACGATGCCCACCTGGCACGCGACGATGATCTCCGCCGACGCCGACCACGACGGGGCCCCGCTGCTGCGGCGCCGCTTCACCCTCGACGAGGGTCACGGCGAGGTGCGTCGCGCCGTGCTGCACGTCACCGCCCGCGGTGTCGTCGAAGCCCACCTGGACGGCCGTCCGGTCTCCGACGACGTCCTCAGCCCGGGCTGGAGCAGCTACGAGTGGCGCCTGCGCTACCGCACCCACGACGTCACCGACGCCCTGGCCGGCGGGGGCGAGCACGTCCTCGGCCTGGCGCTGGGCAACGGCTGGTCCCGCGGCCGGCTCGGCTGGAGCGGTCGGGGCGCCTTCTACGGCGACGACCTCGGCGGGTTCGCGCAGCTGGAGGTCGAGTTCGCCGACGGGCACACCCAGCTGGTCGTCACCGACACCTCGTGGCAGTCGCGCGCCTCGGCGGTCACCGCGAACGACCTGTACGACGGGCAGAGCGTGGACGCGCGCCGTCTCGACCCGGCGTGGGCCACCGTCGAGGGCTCACCCGAGGGCTGGGGCGGGGTGCGCGCCCTGGAGTTCGACACCGCGGTGCTCACCGAGCACGTCGGCCCGCCGGTGCGCCGCCAGGAGGTGCTGCCCGCGCAGCGGGTGTGGACCTCCCCGTCGGGCAAGACCCTGGTGGACTTCGGGCAGAACCTCGTGGGGTGGTTGCGCTTCACCGTGCGCGGGGAGGCGGGCAGCACCATCACGATCCGGCACGCGGAGGTGCTGGAGAAGGAGGAGCTGGGGGTGCGCCCGCTGCGCAGCGCGAAGGCCACCGACCGGTTCACCCTCTCCGGCGGTGAGGACACCTTCGAGCCGACGTTCACCTTCCACGGCTTCCGCTACGCCGAGGTGGACGGCTGGCCCGGTGAGCTGCGCCCGCAGGACCTGCAGGCGGTCGTGGTGCACTCCGAGCTGCGCCGCACCGGTGAGTTCGAGTGCTCGGACGATCTGGTCAACCAGCTGCACCGCAACGTGGTGTGGGGCACCAAGGGCAACTTCCTGGACGTGCCCACCGACTGCCCGCAGCGCGACGAGCGCCTGGGCTGGACCGGCGACCTCGCGGTCTTCGCGCCCACGGCGGCGTACCTGTTCGACGTGAAGGACTTCCTGCGCGACTGGATGCGCGACCTCGCCGCCGAGCAGCGCGCGCAGGACGGCCTGGTGCCCTTCGTGATCCCGGACGTGCTGAAGTTCATGGAGCACCCCCCGGAGTTCCCCGGCCCCGACAGCACCGCGATCTGGTCCGACGTGGCGGTGTGGCTGCCGTGGGCGCTGTACCAGGCCTACGGCGACGACGACCTGCTGGCCGAGCACTACCCGGCCATGACCGCCCACGTCGACCGGGTGGCCGGTCTGCTCTCACCCACCGGACTGTGGGACACCGGGTTCCAGTTCGGCGACTGGCTCGACCCGGACGCGCCGCCGGAGAAGCCCGCCGACGCCAAGGCGGACAAGGGCGTGGTGGCCACCGCGTGCGCCTACCGCAGCGCCCGCACCACCGCCGACGCCGCCCGCGCCCTGGGGCACGAGCAGGACGCCGAGCGCTTCGACGCCCTCGCCCAGCGCCTGCGCACCGCGTTCGGCGAGCACTACGTCGATGCGCAGGGTCTCGTGCTCAGCGACTGCGCCACGGTGTACGCCCTGGCGATCGAGTTCGGGTTGCTGGAGGGGGAGCGGCGCGCCTGGGCCGGGCAGCGGCTGGCCGAGCTGGCCGAGAAGGCCGGCTACCGGGTCTCCACCGGGTTCGCCGGCACCCCGTACGTGACCGGGGCGCTGAGCAGCACCGGGCACCTGGACGCCGCGTACCGGCTGCTGCTGGAGCAGGGCTGCCCGTCGTGGCTGTACCCGGTGACGATGGGGGCCACCACGATCTGGGAGCGGTGGGACTCCATGCTGCCCGACGGTTCCATCAACCCCGGCGAGATGACCAGCTTCAACCACTACGCGCTGGGCGCGGTGGCGGACTGGGTGCACCGCACCGTCGTGGGCTTGTCACCGCTCGAGCCGGGTTACCGGCGCTCCCTGATCGCCCCCCGGCCCGGTGGTGGCCTGACGTGGGCGCGCGGGGCGCTGCAGACCCCTTACGGGCGGCTGGCGGTGCGCTGGGAGCAGGGCGGTGCGGGGCTGGAGGCCGAGGTCACCGTCCCGGCCGGCACCACCGCCGTGCTGCGCCTGCCCGGCCAGGACGAGCGCGAGCTGCCCGCGGGCACCCACCGCGTGACGGCACCGGTCACGGCGTCCTGACCGGCCGGCGGAGCGGGCGGTGAGCTCCGCCCCGGCCCCGTCCGGCGCCGGACCGGCGCCGGACGGGGCTGCCGGCCTGGCACCCTTGTCCGTCGTGGCGACCGTCAAGGAGGTGGCTCAGCGGGCCGGGGTCTCGCTGGGCACGGTGAGCAACGTCCTCAACCGCCCCGAGGTCGTCTCCGAGGCGCTGCGCGCTCGCGTCGAGCAGGCCATCGCCGAGCTCGGCTTCGTGCGCAACGAGTCCGCGCGGCAGCTGCGGGCCGGGGTCAGCCGGACCATCGCCGTGGTGGTCCTGGACGTGGCCAACCCCTTCTTCACCGACCTCGTGGCCGGAGCGGAGGAGGTCGCCGAGCGCCACGGGGCGCTCGTGGTTCTGTGCAACAGCGCCAACGACCCGCAGCGGGAGGCGCGGCACCTGCTGCGGCTGCAGCAGCAGCGGGTGCTCGGCGTCCTGCTCAGCCCGGTGCGCGACGCGCCGAGCACCGCGCTGGAATCGGTGCGCTCGCACGGCACGCCGGTCGTCCTCGTCGACCGCGGCGCGCCCGACGCCGAGAACTCCTCCGTCGCGGTGGACGACGTGCTCGGCGGCCGCCTCGCCGGGGAGCACCTGCTGGAGCGCGGGCACCGCCGGATCGCCTTCATCGGCGTCGCGGCCGGGTTGCGGCAGGTCGACGACCGCCTGGCGGGACTGCGGCAGGCCACGGGGGCGGTCGCCACCGTGGACGCCGTGACCGCCAGCGGTTTGACGGTGCGCGCCGGCTCGCAGGCGGCGGCGGCGCTGTTCGCCGGGGACGCGCCGCCCAGCGCGGTCTTCTGCGCCAACGACCTCCTGGCCATGGGGGTGCTCAACGAGTGCGTGCGCCGCGGGGTCCGCGTGCCGCACGACCTGGCGATCGTGGGTTACGACGACATCGGTTTCGCCGCCACCGCGGCGGTCCCGCTCACCTCCGTGCGTCAGCCGCGCGAGGTGCTGGGCCGCACGGGTGTCGAGCTGCTGCTGGCGCAGGTGGAGGGCCGGGCGGCCCGGCAGCTGGTGTTCGAGCCCGAACTCGTGGTGCGCCGTTCCAGCGACCGCGGGCTCGAGCGCTGACCCCTCGCGGTCGGCGCCCCGTCGCCCGGTGTCAGCGCGGTGCCGGGGGAGCGGTGCTGGCCCGCACCCGCAGGTCCACGGCCAGGTCCATGCGCGGGGCGGTCGGCGCGGCCCCGTCGGCCAGCGCGAGCAGCAGCGTGGTGGCGGCCTCGGCCATCTCGTGCAGCGGCTGGTGCACCGTGGTCAGCTCCGGCCCGACCCACTGCGCGGCGGGCAGGTCGTCGTACCCGACGACGGACAGCTCCGCGGGTACGCCGACGCCCAGCTCCCGGGCGGCGCGCAGGACGCCGAAGGCCATGAGGTCGTTGCACGCGAAGACCGCGGTGGGCCGCTGCGGCCCGCGCAGCAGCTGGTGGGCGACCTCCTGTCCGCCTTCCACGGAGAAGTCGCCGGTGCGCACGAGGTCCTCCCGGTAGGGCAGGCCGGCCTCCACCAGGGCGTCGCGGTAGCCGCCCAGGCGGGCGCGGCTGCAGAAGGTGTCCAGGGGCCCGGTGATGACGGCGACGTCACGGTGCCCCAGCTCCAGCAGGTGCCGGGTGGCGAGCAGGCCGCCGTGGTAGTTCGCCGACCCGACCGAGGGCACCCCGGGGTCGACCTCGCCGATGGGGTCGACGATGACGTGGGGGACGCCCCGGGCCACGAGCTGGGTGCGCTGGCCGTCCTCGAGGTCGGAGAAGACCATGATGACCCCGGCGGGCCGGCGCGCCAGGACGCTGGTGAGCCACTCCTGGCGGGGGCGGTGCGCGCCGAGGCACTCGGACAGGACGACCTCGACGCCCGCGGGGCGGGCGGTGCGCTCCACGCCGCGGATGACCTCGACGGCCCAGGGGTTGCCGAGCTCGTTGAAGACGAGGTCGATGAGCCGCGGCCCGGCCGCCGGGGCGCTGCGCCGGCGCTGCCGGTAGCCGTGCTGGGAGATGATCCGCTCCACGCGGGCGCGGGTGCTCTCCGCGACGTCGCCGCGCCCGTTGAGCACCTTCGACACGGTGGGCACGGAGACCCCCGCTTCGGCGGCGAGCTGAGCCATGGTCACGCGGGGCGGGGCCACGCCGTCTCCTCTGGTCGTCGTCCGGCCGCACCCCTCCTGTCCACGGAGGTGGACGGTGTCGACTCCGTTGACGTTCGAGGGTGCGGCTCTCTAGTCTCGAACCTATCGGCATGAGGCCGAAAGTTTCGACTGGAGGCAATGGTGCCCTACGGACAGCAGGACGACCAGGAGGTCGCCTGGTTCACCGGCAGCGACCCCTGCTGGCTGCCCGCCCGACGCGCGGCCCGGCTCGCCGCCGCCCGCACCACCCTCCTCGGCGACGACCCCGTCACCGCCGCGCTGGGCGAGGACCTGCGGGCCCTCGCCGGGCCCACCGGCGGCCCGGGCCCGGCCGAGGACGACACCACCGGGCGGCACCTGGTGGTGGGCACCCTGGAGCGGCTCACCCCGGAGGTGCTGGGGACGGAACTCACCGCCGCCCTCGACTCCGCCGACGTCCCCGCCGGGGAGGGTTTCGCCGTGCTCGCCCGCGGCGGGCGGGTCCTGCTGACCGCGGCCCGCCCCGCCGGCCTCCGCCACGGCCTGGGCTGGCTGCTGCGCAGCCAGCCGGGTGGCTGGCCGGCGGGCGACCTCGTGCACGTCGAGGAACCCCGCGTGGACCTGCGCGTGCTGGACCACTGGGACAACATGACCGACGGCCCCATGGGCGTCGTCGAGCGCGGGTACGCCGGGGACTCGATCTTCTTCGCCGACGGCCGCGTCCGCACTGACGCCGCCGCCCTGGCCCGGGTGCGCGACTACGCGCGGCTCGTCTCCTCGATCGGCGTCAACGCCGTGTGCCTGAACAACGTCAACGTGCACGCCGCCGAGGCGCACCTGCTCGACGAGCACCTCGACGACGTGGCGCGCGTCGCCGCCGTCCTGGACGCCCACGGCGTGCGGACCCTGCTCAGCGTCGACTTCTCCGCGCCGATCTCCCTGGGCGGGCTGGACACCGCCGACCCCCTCGACGAGCGCGTCGCCGCGTGGTGGGCCGGGGTCACGAAGCGGGTCGCGACCACCCTGCCCGGTTTCGGCGGGTACGTCGTCAAGGCCGACTCCGAGAACCGGCCCGGCCCGCACACCTACGGGCGCACCCACGCCGACGGCGCCAACTGCCTGGCTGCAGCCCTGGCGCCCTTCGACGCGGTCGTGTTCTGGCGCTGCTTCGTCTACGACTGCCACCAGGACTGGCGCGACCGCTCCACCGACCGGGCCCGCGCCGCGCACGACCACTTCGCCCGCCTGGACGGGCAGTTCGCCCCGAACGCCGTGCTGCAGGTCAAGAACGGCCCGATGGACTTCCAGGTCCGCGAGCCCGTCTCCCCGCTGCTGGGCGCGCTCCCGCGCACCGGGGTCGCGGTGGAGTTCCAGATCACCCAGGAGTACACCGGACAGCAGAAGCACCTGTGCCACCTCGGGCAGCAGTGGAGCGAGGTGCTGCGCTTCGACCTGCACGCCCACGGCGGCGGAGAGCCGCTGCGGGTCGCGGACGTCGCGGCGCGCAGCCGCCGCGCCGGGGGAGCGCTCACCGGGGTCGTGGGCGTCGCCAACGTCGGCACCGACGCCAACTGGACCGGGCACGCGCTGGCGCAGGCCAACCTCTACGCCTTCGGGCGCCTGGCGTGGGACCCCGGGCTGGACCCGGACCTGCTCCTGCGCGAGTGGGTGGAGCAGACGTTCGAGCTGCCCGCGGACCTCGCCGGTGAACTGGTGGAGGTGATGTCGCGGTCGTGGGCGGTGTACGAGTCGTACACCGCGCCCCTCGGCGTGGGGTGGATGGTGCGGCCCGGTCACCACTACGGCCCGGACGTCGACGGCTACGAGTACACCCCGTGGGGCACCTACCACTTCGCCGACCGCGACGGCATCGGGGTGGACCGGACCGTCGCGACCGGCACCGGGTACACCGCCCAGTACCCGGCGGGGTGGGCCCGCGTCTACGAGGACGTGCGGACCTGCCCGGACGAGCTCCTGCTGTTCTTCCACCACGTGCCCTACTCGCACGTCCTGGCCGGCGGCAGCACCGTCGTGCAGCACGTGTACGACACCCGTTTCGCCGGCGTGGAGGCCGTCGAGGAGTCCGCCGCCACCTGGGAACGCATCGCCGGGCACGTGCCGGCGGCGACGGCGGAGAACGTCCGGCAGCGGTTCGCCGAGCAGCTGCGCAGCGCCCGCGAGTGGCGCGACCAGGTCAACACCTACTTCTTCCGCAAGTCCGGCGTCCCCGACGCCGCCGGCCGGCGCATCCACTGACGCGCCGGCTCCCGAAGCACTCGACGAGGAGGACGAGATGGCTGTGAGCAGCCCGGCGCCGGCCAGGCGGTTGCGCTCACGCGCCCCGCTGGCCGACGCAGCGGCCACGCGCGCGCCCCGGACGACGTGGCGCGACGCGCTGCGCAAGGACTGGCGGCTGTACTCGCTGCTGGTCCTACCGCTGTTGTGGTTCGTGGTGTTCAAGTACCTGCCGATGGCCGGGAACGTCATCGCCTTCCGCAGGTTCGTGCCCGGTGGCAGCGTGTTCGGCGAGGAGTGGGTCGGGCTCGACTACGTCCGGTTGTTCATCGAGGACCCGACCTTCTGGGCGGTCTTCCAGAACACCCTGGTCCTGGGCGCGCTGACCCTGCTCATCGGCTTCCCCGCGCCGATCATCTTCGCGCTGATGCTCAACGAGCTGAAGGCCAGGCGCTTCAAGAAGTTCGTGCAGACGGCGTCCTACCTGCCGCACTTCATGTCCATCGTCATCGTCGTCGCCATGGTCATGCAGCTCGTGTCGCTGCGGGGCACGGTGAACCAGGTCATCGGCTTCTTCGGCGGGGACGCGATCAGCTTCATCCAG
Source organism: Kineococcus esterisolvens (assembly GCF_050871405.1). Lineage (NCBI taxonomy): Bacteria > Bacillati > Actinomycetota > Actinomycetes > Kineosporiales > Kineosporiaceae > Kineococcus > Kineococcus esterisolvens. The sequence continues at coordinate 107,138 of NZ_JBJLRI010000005.1, read as the reverse complement.
AACCCCGACTGGTTCCGGACCATCTACGTGGCCAGCGACGTCTGGCAGACGATGGGGTGGGGCGCGATCCTCTACCTCGCGGCGCTGACGACCATCGACGACTCGCTGTACGAGGCGGCCCGCATCGACGGGGCCAACCGCTGGCAGCAGACCTGGCACGTCACGCTGCCGGGCATCGCTCCCACGATCGTCACGCTGCTCATCCTCAACATCGGCAGCTTCCTCGCCGTCGGCTTCGAGAAGGTCCTGCTGCTGCAGAACCCGCTCACCTACGAGACGGGTGACGTCATCTCCACCTACCTGTACCGGGTCGGTCTGCAGTCGAACAGCTTCAGCTACGCGACCGCCATCGGCCTCTTCGAGTCCGTCATCGGCCTGGTCCTGGTCCTGTCGGCGAACGCGGTCTCCCGCCGCGTCGCGGGATCGAGCCTGTGGTGAGCGCGGTGCAGGCGCCGCCGCAGCGACGCGGTCGCCGGCGCGAGCAGCAGCCCACCGTCTCCGTCGTGGCCGACACGCCCGGCCAGCGCCGCTTCAAGGTCTTCGCCGTCGTCGTGCTCTCCCTGGTGGTCGCGGCGACCCTCTACCCGTTCGTCAACGTCCTGGCCCAGTCGTTCAGCGACTCGACGAGCATCGCGGCCGGCAAGGTGAACCTGGTGCCCCGCGGGTTCAACGTGGACACCTACCGCGTCGTCATGAGCGATGCGGACTTCTGGACCGGGTACCGCAACACCATCGTCTACACCCTGGTCGCGACCGCGATCTCGATGGCCCTGACGACGTGCTTCGCCTACGCCACCAGCAAGCGGCACCTCAAGGGCCGCAAGTTCTTCATCACCTTCGCCGTCTTCACCATGTTCTTCAACGGCGGCATCATCCCCAACTACGTGCTGATCACCAGCCTGGGCATGCGCAACACCATCTGGGCGGTCGTCCTGCCCAGCGCGATCAGCGTCTTCAACGTCCTGGTGATGAAGACCTTCTTCGAGGCCATGCCCGAGGAGCTGGAGGAGGCCGCGTCCATCGACGGGCTGAACACCTACGGCATCCTGCTGCGCATCGTCCTGCCGCTGAGCAAGGCGGTGCTGGCGACCATGCTGCTCTTCTACGCGGTCAGCCACTGGAACTCCTGGTTCCAGGCGTTCCTCTACCTGGACGACAAGAACCTCTTCCCCGTCACCATCTACCTGCGCAACATGATCGCCGGTGTGTCGAGCACCGCCGGCTCCGGCGCCGAGGCCGCCGACGTCGGCATGATCTCGGCCAACATCCAGTCCGTGACGATGGTGCTGACCGTGCTGCCCATCGTCTGCATCTACCCCTTCATCCAGAAGTACTTCGTGTCGGGCGTCATGCTCGGCTCCGTCAAGCAGTGACACCCCAGCAGTGACACCCCAGCAGTGACCCCCCGATCGACGACGATCCCTGGAGCGCACACCGTGAACCGCACCCCGACCCGCACGCTGAGCCGCCGCACCACCCTCGCCGGCCTCGTCGCCCTGACCGGCGGCGCCCTCGTCGCCTGCGGCGGCGGTGGCGAGGACGGCGCCGACGTCAGCGACAAGACCACCGGCGCGATGCAGGACTACGACGCCGGCACCGCCTTCAAGGCGACGACCGCGCTGACCTACACCAGCCTCTTCTCCGACCAGCCGACCTACCCGTACAAGGCGGACTGGCTGTTCTGGACGGCGCTGCAGGAGCGCACCAACACGGCGCTCGAGTTCACCATCATCCCGGCGAGCGACTACGAGCAGAAGCGCAGCCTCGTCGTCAGCGCCGGCGACTCGCCGATCATCATCCCCAAGACCTACCCCGGCCAGGAGACGCCGTTCGTGGCCTCCGGCGTGGTGCTCCCCGTCAGCGACTACACCGACCTCATGCCGCACTTCCGCGACCAGGTCGAGAAGTGGGACCTGCAGGGCGAGCTGGACACCCTCAAGCAGAAGGACGGCAAGTACTACGTCCTGCCGGGTCTGCACGAGGCGCTGTGGCCCGACTACACCCTCATCGTGCGCACCGACGTCTTCGAGAAGGCCGGCGTGGCGATCCCCACCACCTGGGACGAGGTGAGGAGCGCGCTGGCCACGATCAAGCAGGCCAACCCCGACTCCATCCCCTTCTCCGACCGCTACGAGGGCAAGAGCGTCCTCAACTACGGCGCGGTCGCCTTCGGCACGGTGGGCGGCTGGGGCTACGGCGAGGGCCTGCAGTTCGACGAGAACGAGGACAGGTTCGTCTTCGCGGCGGCCACGGACGAGTACAGGTCGATGGTGGAGTACTTCGCCGGCCTGGTGTCCGACGGGCTCATGGACCCGGAGAGCTTCACCCAGACCGACGACGCCGCGCAGGCCAAGTTCACCAGCGGTCGCTCCTTCGCCATCTCGGGCAACTCCCAGGACCCGTCCGTGTACCGGGCGCAGATGGACCAGTCCATCGGCGCCGGCAACTACGCCATCTCCAAGATCGTCGTCCCCTCGGGCCCGGCCGGCGACCTCGTGGGCGGCTCCCGCCTGGAGAACGGCATCATGATCTCGGCGGCCGCCGCCGAGCGCGACGACTTCCAGGCCCTGATGCAGTTCATCGACTGGTTCTTCTACAGCGACGAGGGCCGTGAGTTCGCCAAGTGGGGCGTGGAGGGCGTCACCTACACCAAGGACTCCTCCGGGACGCGCTCGCTGATGCCCGACATCGACTACACCGGACTGAACCCGGCGGGGACCAAGGACCTGCGCAAGGAGTACGGCTTCTCGCAGGGCAACTTCTCGTACGGCGGCTCCACCGAGCTGCTGCACTCGATGATGAGCGAGGAGGAGCTGGCCTTCCAGGAGGCCATGCGGACCAAGACGCCCGTGGAGCCGCTGCCCGCGCACCCCTACAGCCAGGTCGAGCAGGAACAGGTCACCCTGCTGTCCAAGCCGCTGCAGGACTTCGTGGACCAGTCCACCCTGCAGTTCATCACCGGCCAGCGGGACCTGGCCGACTGGGACGCCTACGTCGCTGAGCTGGACGAGCGCGGGGCGGCCCGCTACGTCGAGATGGCCAACAAGGCCTACGACGCGGCGAAGGCGTGACGGCGGCGTGAGCACCGCCCAGCGGTCGGTGCCGCACGAGGGTCTGCTGTGGCGCGCCTGCGAGGGCGTGTACCGGGCACTGGTGGTGGAGGCGTGCTTCCTCGCCGCCTGCGCCCCGGGCATCGCCCTGACGGCAGCGCTCGTGCCCGAGGCGTCGAACGCGCCGCTGTTCGGCGCCGCGGCCCTGCCGCTGGGCCCGGCGCTGGCGGCGGCGCTGCACTGCGCCAACCGCCAGCTCGCCGGCGACGACACCTCCGCGGCCCGGACCTTCCGGCGCGGCTGGCGGCTGAACGCCGCCGACGCTCTGCGGGTGTGGGCACCCGCGGTGGCGGTGCTCGTGGTGCTCGCCCTGTCGGCGACCGCGGCCGCCGCCGCCCCCGGTGGAGCGGTGGTGCGCGCCGTGCTGACGGTCACGGCCGCCCTGGTCGCCGTGGTGGCGCTGAGCGCGCTGGTGGTCGTCACCTCGTTCCGGTTCCGCACCCGGGACGCGGCTCGGCTGGCGGTCCACGTGCTGGGCCGCCGGCCGGCCACGGCACTGGGCCTGGTGGCCCTGCTGGCGCTGGCCGGGGCGCTGGTGCTGACGTCGCTGTGGCTGGCGCTGGCTGCGGCGAGCCTGTGGGTGCTGCTGCTGGCCGTGGTCTCGCGCGGCGCGGTGGACCTGGTGGCGGCGGAGTTCACCGGGGACGAGCACGACCCGCACGACCCGTACCGGCACGACGACGAGGGAGAACGGTGAACGAGGTCAAGATCCGCTACGGCGGCGACTACAACCCCGAGCAGTGGCCCGTCGAGGTGCGCGAGGAGGACCTGCGCCTGTTCGACAAGGCCTCGATCGAGACCCTCACCGTGGGGGTCTTCTCCTGGGGCCTGCTGCAGCGCGACGAGAGCACGTACGACTTCGCCGAGCTCGACGACGTCCTGCACCGCCTGCGCGACGCGGGCAAGGAGGTCTGCCTGGCCACCGGCACCGGCGCCCACCCGGCGTGGCTGGCCCGCAAGTACCCCGACGTCACGCGGGTGGACTTCGAGGGCCGCAAGCACGTGTACGGCCAGCGCCACAACGCGTGCCCCAACAGCCCCTCGTTCCGGCGGTTCGCCACCTCGTACGTCGAGCGCCTCGCGCAGCGCTACGCCGACCTGGGCAACGTGGTCGCCTGGCACGTGGGCAACGAGTACGGCGGCGCCTGCTACTGCGAGAACTGCGCCGCGGCGTTCCGCGTCTGGCTGCAGCGCCGCTACGGCACCCTGGAGCGCCTCAACGACGCCTGGAACACGACGTTCTGGTCGCACACCATGTACGCCTGGGACGACGTGGTGCCCCCCAACGCGCTCAGCGAGCACTGGCGCGGGCCGAACCACACCGCCTTCCAGGGCATCACCCTGGACTACCTGCGCTTCACCACCGACAGCATGATCGAGTCGTACCTGGCGGAGAAGGAGGTCCTGAACCGCGCCACCCCCGGGATCCCCGTCACGACGAACTTCATGGGCGCCTACCGGCCGCTGGACTACCACCGCTGGGCCCCGCACCTGGACTTCGCCTCCTGGGACAACTACCCGCCGGACGCGAAGTCCCAGGACAAGATGGCGCTCGCGCACGACCTGGTGCGCGGGCTGAAGGGCGGCGCCCCGTTCTGGCTCATGGAGCAGACGCCCAGCACCACCGCCTCCCGCGACGTCAACCCCGTCAAGCGCCCGGGCGTCATGAGGCTGTGGAGCTGGCAGGCCGTGGCGCACGGCGCTGACGCCGTGCTGTTCTTCCAGATGCGCCAGTCCCGCGGGGCGTGCGAGAAGTACCACGGCGCCGTGATCGACCACTCCGGCCGTGACGACACCCGCGTCTTCTCCGAGGTCTCCGCCCTGGGGGCTGAGCTGGCCGCGCTGCGCGGCGAGGTCGTCGGCGCGCGCACCCCCGCCCGCGCGGCGCTGCTGTTCGACTGGGACTCCTGGTGGGCGGTGGAGATCTCCGACGGGCCCTCGCGGCTGGTCTCCTACGCCGACGCCGCACGGCGCTACTACGCAGCGCTGCACGCGGCGAACGTGGACGTCGACGTCGTGCCGGTCGACGCCGGCCTGGACGGCTACGACCTGGTCGTCGCGCCCGTGCTGCACGTCCTCAAGGGCGACCTCCCGGAGCGCGTGGAGCGCTTCGTCGCCGACGGCGGCACGTTCCTGACGACCTGGCTCAGCGGCCGCGTCGACGAGGACGACAACGCGTTCCTGTCCGACGTGCCCGGCCCGCTCGCCGGGGTGCTCGGGATCCGCGTCACCGAGACCGACGCGCTGCCCGCCGAGGAGGTCAACCCGGTGCGCCCGGTCGGCGACTGGGCGCAGGCGCAGGCCCCCGGCACCGCCGGGCCGTGGCCGGGCAACCTCGTCTTCGACGTCGTCGAGGCGCAGGGCGCGGAGGTCGTCGCCGAGTACACGGGCGACTTCTACGCCGGCACCCCCGCCGTCACCCGCCACGCCACCGGCCGGGGGCAGGCCTGGTACGTCGCCACGAACCTCGACGCCGACGGCGTGGAGTGGGTCGTGCAGCGCACCCTGGACGACGCGGGCATCCGACCGCCCCACGCCTGGGTGCGCGGGCTGGAGGCCGCCGAGCGGGTGCGCGAGGACGCCCGCTACCTCTTCCTGCTCAACCACGGCGAGGAGGAGGTCGTCGTGGCCGCCGACCGCGCCGGTCGCTCGCTGCTGGACGGGCGCGAGGTCGCCTGCGGGCAGGAGCTGAGGCTGGCGCCCCGGGACGTGGTCGTCCTGCGCACCCCGACGACACCCGACCCGCTTTCCGGTACTGCTTCCGGAAACAGCGGTCATACTGGTGCCGTGACCGCAGCGGAGGGGGAGTAGCCGTGGCCTTCGTCGACTGGCCGCTGGAGCGGCTGCGCGAGTACGCGCCCGAGCGCGACGAGCCCGCCGACCTCGACGCCTTCTGGGAGAAGACCCTCACCGCTGCCCGCACCCACCCCGCGCAGCTGCGCGCCGAGCGGGTGGACGCGGGCCTGCGCACCGTGGACGTCTTCGACGTGCGCTTCCCCGGGTACGGCGGGCAGCCGATCGCCGGCTGGCTCCTCGTGCCCGCCGGGCGCACCGAGCCGGGCCCGGCCGTCGTGCAGTACATCGGCTACGGCGGCGGCCGCGGCGAGCCGTGGATCAACCTCGTGCCCTCCGCCGCCGGCTACGTGCACCTGGTCGTGGACAGCCGCGGGCAGGGCGGCGGTGGCAACCACCGCGCCGTCACCCCCGACGTCGACGAGGGCGGCACCGGCCCCGCCACCCCGGGTTTCCTCACCCGCGGCGTGGAGTCGCCCGAGAAGCACTACCTGCGCCGCCTGATCACCGACGCGGTGCGCGCGGTGGACGCCGTGCGCACCCACCCGCTCGTCGACCCCACCCGCGTGGCCGTGATCGGCGGCAGCCAGGGCGGCGGGCTCGCGCTCGCCGTGGCCGGGCTGGCCGACGACCTGCGCGGGGTCGTGGCCGACGTGCCGTTCCTGTGCCACTACCGGCGGGCCAGCGAGATCACCGACGCCCACCCGTACGCCGAGCTGGGCCGGTTCCTCGCCGGGAACCGCGAGAAGGTCGACGAGGTGTTCCGCACGCTGTCCTACTTCGACGGCGTGAACCTCGGCGCCCGGGCCGGCGCGCCCGCGTGGTTCTCCACCGGGCTGATGGACTCCACCTGCCCGCCCTCGACGGTCTTCGCCGCGCACCACCACTACGCCGGCCCGAAGCAGATCGAGGTCTACCCCTACAACGGCCACGAGGGCGGCGGGCAGCAGGGCATCGCCCGGACCCTGGCCGCCCTCGCCACGGTGCTGCGCCCCGACGGCACCTGACCGCCCCACCGCCGGCCCACCCGCCGGTCACGACCCCGCCGCCCGCACCCGGCGCGGCCCCCGACCGAGGAGCACCATGACCACGCTCGACCAGCCGGCCGCCGCGACGACCGGCGCACGGCCCCGCCCCTGGCACGACACGTCGCTGCCGCCCGCCGCCCGCGCCGAGGCGCTGCTGGCGGAGATGACGCTGGAGGAGAAGGTCGCCCAGCTCGGCAGCCGCTGGGTGGGCAACAGCCACGGCGGGGACCACGAGGGCGAGGGGGCCGTCGCGCCCGCCGAGGTCACGGGCACCGGCAACGTCGCCCCCCTGCAGGACGTCTTCTCCGCCGGCGCGGTGGACTTCGAGGAGGCCAGCCGGCACGGCCTGGGCCACCTGACCCGCGTGTTCGGCAGCCGGCCCGTCAGCGTCGAGGAGGGTCGCGCGGAGGTCGTGCGCCTGCAGCGCTCCATCGTCGAGCGCACCCGGCTGGGCATCCCGGCGATCGTGCACGAGGAGTGCCTGACCGGCTTCACCGCCTTCGGCGCCACCGTCTACCCGGCGGCGCTGGCCTGGGCGGCGACCTTCGACCCCGAGCTGGTCGAGCGCATGTCCGCCGCGATCGGTGCGGACATGCGCGCCGTCGGCGTGCACCAGGGGCTCTCGCCCGTCCTGGACGTCGTGCGCGACTACCGCTGGGGCCGGGTCGAGGAGACCATGGGCGAGGACCCCCACCTCGTCTCCACCCTGGGCGCCGCCTACGTGCGCGGCCTCGAGAGCGCCGACGTCGTGGCGACCCTGAAGCACTTCGCCGGCTACTCCGCCTCGCGCGCCGCCCGCAACCACGGCCCCGTCTCGATGGGCCCGCGCGAGTTCGCCGACGTGGTGCTGCCGCCGTTCGAGGCGGCGCTGCGCCACGGCGGCGCCCGCTCGGTCATGAACTCCTACACCGACGTCGACGGCGTCCCCGTCGCCTCCGACGAGCGGCTGTTCACCGAGCTGCTGCGCGAGCGGTGGGGCTTCACCGGCACCGTCGTCTCGGACTACTCCGCCATCGCGTTCCTCGCCTCGATGCACCGCACCGCGGCCGACGAGACCGACGCGGGCGTGCAGGCGCTGCGCGCCGGCATCGACGTGGAGCTGCCCGACACCCTCTGCTTCGGCGACCGCCTCGTGGCGGCCGTGCGCGAGGGCGTCGTCGAGGAGGCCTACGTCGACCGCGCGCTGCGTCGCCTGCTGACGCAGAAGGCCGAGCTGGGCCTGCTGGACGCCGGCTGGACGCCGGAGGGCTCCGTCGCCGCCGGCGAGGGCCGCGACCTGGACTCCGCCGGCAACCGCGCCGTCGCCCGCGAGCTCGCCGAGCGCAGCGTGGTGCTGCTCGCCAACGACGGCACCCTGCCGCTGGCGCCGGCCGGGTCGCGCCGCGTCGCGGTCGTCGGCCCCTGCGCGGACGACCCGAACACCTTCATGGGCTGCTACGCCTTCCCCAACCACGTCCTGCCGCGCTTCCCCGAGCTGGGCCTGGGCGTGCAGGTGCCCAGCCTGCTGGACGCGCTGCGCGCCGAGCCCGGCACCGGCTGGGAGGTCGTGCACGAGCGCGGCTGCGACGTGCGCGAGCCGGACGCCTCCGGTGTCCCCGCCGCCGTGGAGGCCGCCCGCGGTGCCGACGTCGTCGTCGCCGTCGTCGGCGACCGCGCCGGCATGTTCGGCGCCGGCACCTCCGGCGAGGGCTGCGACGCCGACGACCTGCGCCTGCCCGGCGTGCAGGAGGACCTGGTGCGCCAGCTGATCGCCACCGGCACCCCCGTCGTCCTCGTCGTCGTCTCCGGCCGGCCCTACGCCCTGGGCGGGCTGACCGGTGCCGCGGCGCTCGTGCAGTCGTTCATGCCCGGCGAGGAGGGCGGCAGCGCGATCGCCGGCGTGCTGTCCGGGCGCGTGAACCCCAGCGGCAAGCTGCCCGTGCAGGTGCCCGCCACCCACGGCGGCCAGCCCGGCACCTACCTGCAGCCGCCGCTGGGCGCGGACAGCCAGGGCATCAGCAACCTCGACCCGACACCGCTGTTCCCCTTCGGGCACGGCCTGTCGTACACCTCGTTCGCGGTGGGGGACCTGGAGCTGTCCAGCACCGAGGTGCCCACCGACGGTTCCGTCGAGGTGTCCGTGACGGTGCGCAACACCGGCGAGCGCGACGGCGAGGAGGTCGTGCAGCTGTACCTGCACGACGTGCTGGCGCAGGTGACCCGCCCCGTGCGCGAGCTGACCGGGTTCACCAGGGTGCGGCTGGAGGCCGGGGCGTCGGCGCGGGTGACGTTCGAGCTGCACGCCGACCGCACCAGCTTCACCGGCCGCCGCGGTGAGCGCGTCGTGGAACCGGGCGAGGTCGAGGTGATGGTCGGCTCGTCGTCCACCGACACCCCCTGCACCGGTTCCTTCACGCTCACCGGGCCGCTGCGCACCGTCGGGTTCGACCGCGTCACCACGACCCCGGTGCGCGTGGCCGCCGTGGGCTGAGCCCTACTCCTCCAGCTCGTCGGGAGCGCGCAGCGTGGCGTGCGGCGCCTGCCAGCCGCGCAGCACGCTCCCGGCGCGCAGGGCTGCGCACGCTCCCGCCCCGGCCAGCGCCCACACGAGCTGGCGGCCGCCGAGCTGCGGGCCCAGCACCGCCACGGCAGCGCCCAGCAGGGCCGGGATCGCGTACAGCCTGCCGGCGAGGATCGTCGGCACCGTGCGCACCAGCACGTCGCGCAGCGTCCCGCCGCCCACGGCGGTCAGCCCGCCCAGCAGCACCGCCTGCCCGGGGCCCACGCCCGCCTCCAGGGCGATCCGCGCGCCGGTGACCGCGAACAGCGACAACCCCATCGTGTCGAACAGCAGCAGCGGCCGCGACAGCCGCGTCAACACCGCGTGCCCCCAGAAGGCGATCAGGCCGCCGGCCGTGGCGGTCGCCAGGTAGTACCAGGTGCGCAGCGCCGCCGGCGGCAGCTCGCCGAGCAGCACGTCGCGCAGCATCCCGCCGCCGATCGCGGTGACGACGCCCAGCGTCACAACCCCGAACAGGTCCAGCGTGGTGCGGCGCATGGCCGTCAGCGCCCCGTCGAGGGAGAAGGCCAGCACGCCCAGCAGGTCCAGGGCCAGCAGCAGGTGCGTCGCGCTCACCGCAAGGAGTGTGCCCGTCGCCGGGCGGGCAGCCGCACGGCCGGCTCAAGAGCGCCCGCCCCCGTGCCGATGACGCGCGGGACGGTCCCTCAACCGCGGTGCCGGTGCAGCCACCCCCAGGAGCCCCCGTGTCCCAGTCCCACGACCTCGTCCGCCCCCGCGGCCCGCTGGCGCTGCTGCGAGATCTGGGTGTCACCACCAAGATCCTCATCGCCGTGGGGCTGACCGCGCTCGTGGCGACCGTCGTCGGCGTCATCGGCCTCAGCGCCGTGCGCAGCGGCGCCCAGGCCACCGCGGAGATGCACGCGAGCCACCTCCGGGGCGTGCAGCTGGCGCAGGAGATGCGCTTCCAGCTGATGACCGTCCGTTTCGCCTCCACGAGCCGCAGCACCGCCACCGGCCCCGAGGACAAGGAGCGGTACACAGTGGTCCGCGACGACGCCCGCGGGGCCCTGGTCGCCGCGGGTGGGGCGTACCTGGCGCTGGAAGGGCTGCCCGCCGAGCAGGCCGTGGCGGCGAGGGGCGTGCTGGAGGACCTCGAGACCTACTTCGACGTGGCCACGCAGATGGACGGGCTGCGGGCCGCGGGCGACCTGACGGAGTTCACCCGCGTGCGCAACGAGCAGATCGTGCCGCTGACCACGCAGATGGTGGACACCCTGGACTCCCTGCAGCAGACCGAGGCCGCGCAGGCGCAGGAGAACGCCGCGCAGGCCCAGCAGGCCTACGCGCGGACCCGGACCGTCCTGGCGGTGGTCCTCGTCGCGGGCCTGGTGGCGGCTCTGGCCGCCGCCGTGGCGGCCGCCCGCAGCGTGACCCGGCCGCTGGGCCAGGTGCGCGCGGTGGCCGGCCGTCTGGCGGACGGGGACCTGACCCGCGACAGCGGGGTCCGGCAGGGCGACGAGGTCGGGCAGACCGCGCTGGCCCTCGACAGCGCCATGGCGTCCCTGCGTTCCGTGATGGCGACGGTCGTCACCTCCGCCGACGCGGTGGCCAGCTCGGCGCAGCAGGTCTCGGCGTCCTCCGCGCAGATCTCCGCCTCCGCGGACGAGACCAGCGCGCAGTCCGACGTGGTCGCCGCGGCGGCGGGGGAGGTCTCGCGCAGCGTGCAGACGGTGGCCGCCGGCGCGGACGAGATGGGCCTGTCCATCCGGGAGATCTCCGCCAACGCCAACGACGCGGCGGTGGTGGCTGGCGAGGCCGTGAACGTGGTGCGGACCACCACGGCGACGGTCGCGAAGCTCGGCGCTTCCAGCCGTGAGATCGGCGAGGTGGTGAAGGTGATCACCGGCATCGCCGAGCAGACCAACCTGCTGGCCCTCAACGCCACGATCGAGGCCGCCCGCGCCGGGGAGCTCGGCAAGGGCTTCGCCGTCGTCGCCGGTGAGGTGAAGGAGCTGGCGCAGGGGACCGCGCGGGCGACCGAGGACATCGCCCGCCGGGTGGAGGCGATCCAGTCGGACACCGGCGGTGCCGTGCAGGCCATCGAGCGGATCAGCGCGATCATCGAGCAGATCAGCGGGTACCAGACGACGATCGCCTCGGCGGTCGAGGAGCAGACCGCGGCCACCCAGGAGATGTCGCGCTCGGTGGCCGAGGCCGCCGGCGGCTCGGAGGAGATCGCCGCGAACATCTCGGGCGTCTCCTCCGCCGCGGGCTCGACGGCGCAGGCCCTGGAGTGCACGCGCAGCGCCGTCGGCGACCTGTCGCGCCGGGCCGACGAGCTGCGCACGGCCGTGGGCCGGTTCCGCTACTGACGGCCCCCGGCGCGGTCCCGCCGGGCGCCCCGGGTGCCCGGGTCCCCGGCGGGCCTGCTGGGATGTCGGTGGGGCCCGCCCCCGTCCGGCTACCCACGGGAGGGACCGTGCGCATCGCGCTCGGCCAGATCAGCAGCACCGCCGACCCGCGCGCCAACCTGGACCTGGTGGCCGCCGAGGTCGCCGCCGCCCGCGACGCCGGGGCGCGCCTGCTCGTGCTGCCCGAGGCGGCGATGTGCCGGTTCGGGGTGCCGCTGGCGCCGGCGGCCGAGCCCGTCGACGGGCCGTGGGCGAGCACCCTGGAGCGGCTGGCCGACGAGGCGGGCCTGACCGTGGTGGTGGGGGCCTTCACACCGGGGGAGGGCGGGCGGGTGCGCAACACCCTGCTCGTGCGGGGCGGGGGCGTTCGCGCGCACTACGACAAGGTCCACCTGTACGACGCGTTCGGCCACGCCGAGTCCGACACCGTCGAGCCCGGCCGCGAACCGGTCGTCGTCGACGTCGACGGGGTCGGCGTGGGGCTGGCGACCTGCTACGACGTGCGCTTCCCGGGCCTGTTCACCGCACTGGCCGACCGGGGCGCCTCGGTGGTCGCGGTGGCCGCCTCGTGGGGCGCCGGCCCGGGCAAGGCCGAGCAGTGGGAGCTGCTGGCGCGGGCCCGCGCGCTGGACTCCACCTGCTTCGTGCTGGCCTGCGGCCAGGCCGACCCGGGGGTCCCCTCCGACGCGCCGACAGGGGTGGGGCGCTCCCTCGTCGTCTCCCCGCTGGGGGAGGTCCTCGCCGGGTTGGGGCCCGCACCGGGGCGGCTGGTGGTGGACGTGGACCCGGGCGAGGTGGGGCACGTGCGCGGCGTGCTGCCGGTGCTGGCGAACCGCCGCTTCTGAGGCGGGGACCCCGGGTGCCGGGGTGTCCCGGCGGCGCGTCGCGCACGACACGCCGAAGTGACAGTACGCAACCATCTTGTGACTTTCCGCTGCTCATCCCCAGGTCGCCCACAGGCTCCCGGAGCAACGGCGCAGGTCACGGGCTCGCGGGGGGTGCTTGTCCACCCCGTCCACAGCCTGGGGAAATCACACCGATGTGACACACCATCTTGTGGTGCCTTGCGCTCGTCCCCCCTAGGGGTAGTGTTTAGAGCACCCCAGCACGCCGGGCTCGCACCCGAGGGAAGGACCACCCCATGAGCATCACCGTCTACAGCACGCCCTCCTGCGTGCAGTGCAAGGCGACCTACCGCGCGCTCGACCGCAAGGGCCTGCCCTACGAGGTCGTGGACGTCACCAGCGACGCGCAGGCCCTGCAGACGGTGCGCGCCCTGGGCCACGTCCAGGCGCCCGTCGTCGTCAGCGGCGACGAGCACTGGTCCGGCTTCCGCCCCGACCGCATCGAGGCCCTGGCCGAGCGCTTCGCCGCCGTCTCGGCCTGAGGCGGTCGCCGTGCCGCTCGGTGTCGTCTACTTCTCGAGCGTCTCGGGCAACACCCACCGCTTCGTCGGCGAGCTGGACGTCCCGGCGCAGCGCATCCCGCTGCGAGCGGGGGACGAGCACCTGCGCGTCGCCGAGCCCTACGTCCTCGTCGTGCCCACCTACGGCGGGGGCGGCGGCGCCGGGGCGGTGCCCAAGCAGGTCATCCGCTTCCTGAACGACCCGGCCAACCGCGCGCTCGTGCGCGGGGTCATCGGCGCGGGCAACACCAACTTCGGGGCCCACTACGCCGTGGCCGGCGACGTCGTCGCCGCCAAGTGCCGCGTACCCCTCCTGTACCGCTTCGAGCTCTTCGGCACCCCCGAGGACGTGCGTCGCGTCCGCGACGGATTGGACACGCTGTGACCCTCACCTCCGACGCCCCCGAGGTCGCCGGGACCGTCCCGCAGCCGGCCACCTCGGCCTCCCCGGGCTTCCACTCGCTCAACGCGATGCTGAACCTCTGGGACGACCAGGGGCGCATCCAGTTCGACGCGGACCGCGAGGCGGCGCGCCAGTACTTCCTCCAGCACGTCATCCCGAACACCCCGCGCTTCGAGACCTTCGAGGCCCGCCTGGACCACCTCGTCACCGAGGGGTACTACGAGGCCGAGGTGCTCGACCGGTACTCGCGCACCTTCGTGCGCGAGCTCACCGACCGCGCCCACGCCGCGAAGTTCCGGTTCGCGACCTTCCTGGGGGCCTTCAAGTTCTTCACCAGCTACGCGCTGAAGAGCTTCGACGGCAAGCAGTACCTGGAGGGCTTCGAGGACCGCGCCGTGATGACGGCCCTCACCCTCGCCGCCGGCGACGAGGCGCTGGCCACCGCGATCGTCGACGAGGTCGTCAGCGGCCGCTTCCAGCCGGCCACCCCCACGTTCCTCAACGCCGGCAAGGCCTCCCGCGGCGAGCTGGTCTCCTGCTTCCTGCTGCGCATCGAGGACGACATGGAGTCCATCGGCCGCGGCATCAACTCCGCCCTGCAGCTGTCCAAGCGCGGTGGCGGCGTGGCGCTGCTGCTGAGCAACATCCGCGAGTACGGCGCGCCCATCAAGCGCATCCAGAACCAGTCCTCCGGCGTCATCCCCGTGATGAAGCTGCTCGAGGACTCCTTCTCCTACGCCAACCAGCTCGGCGCCCGCCAGGGCGCCGGGGCGGTGTACCTGTCGGCGCACCACCCGGACATCATGCGGTTCCTCGACACCAAGCGCGAGAACGCGGACGAGAAGATCCGCATCAAGACCCTCAGCCTGGGTGTCGTGGTCCCCGACATCACCTTCGAGCTCGCCAAGAACAACGAGCCGATGCACCTGTTCTCCCCGTACGACGTGGAGCGCGTGTACGGCGTGCCCTTCGGTGACGTCGCGGTGAGCGAGAAGTACCGCGAGATGGTGGCCGACCCGAGGATCCGCAAGACGCAGATCAACGCCCGCGAGTTCTTCCAGACCCTCGCCGAGCTGCAGTTCGAGTCCGGGTACCCGTACGTCGTGTTCGAGGACACGGTGAACCGGGCCAACCCGATCTACGGCCGCATCAACATGTCGAACCTGTGCTCGGAGATCCTGCAGGTCAACACCCCCAGCAAGCTGGGAGAGGACCTCAGCTACGAGGTCGTCGGCAAGGACATCTCCTGCAACCTGGGCTCGCTGAACATCGCCCTGGCCATGGACGGTGGCGACCTCGGCGCGACGGTGGGCACCGCGGTGCGGGCGCTGACGGCCGTCTCGGTCGCCAGCGACATCCGGTCGGTGCCCTCCATCGCCCACGGCAACTCGCGCTCGCACGCCATCGGCCTGGGGCAGATGAACCTGCACGGCTACCTGGCCCGCGAGCGCGTGCACTACGGCAGCCCCGAGGGCATCGACTTCACGAACATCTACTTCTACTCCGTGCTGTTCCACGCCCTGCGCGCCTCGAACGAGATCGCCGTCGAGACGGGCTCCACGTTCGAGGGCTTCGAGCGCTCCGCCTACGCCGACGGCAGCTTCTTCGACAAGTACACCGAGCAGGAGTGGGTTCCGGCCACCGAGCGCGTCGCCGAGCTGTTCGCGAACGCCGGCATCGCGATCCCGACCCAGGACGACTGGCGGGCACTGAAGGCGTCCGTGATGGAGCACGGCATCTTCAACCAGAACCTCCAGGCCGTGCCGCCCACCGGGTCGATCAGCTACATCAACAACTCCACCTCCTCGATCCACCCCATCGCCTCCAAGATCGAGATCCGCAAGGAGGGCAAGCTCGGCCGCGTCTACTACCCGGCGCCGTTCATGACGAACGACAACCTGGAGTACTACGAGGACGCGTACGAGATCGGTCCCGAGAAGATCATCGACACCTACGCGGCGGCCACCCAGCACGTCGACCAGGGCCTGTCGCTGACGCTGTTCTTCAAGGACACCGCCACCACCCGTGACGTCAACCGCGCGCAGATCTACGCGTGGCGCAAGGGGATCAAGACGATCTACTACGTGCGCATCCGCCAGATGGCGCTGGAGGGCACCGAGGTCGAGGGCTGCGTCAGCTGCATGCTCTGACGGGCACGACGACGGCGCCGGACGGGACGAGGGACGAGGACGAGACGGTGGAGAAGATCAAGCTCATCGATCGCGTGAACGCGATCAACTGGAACCGCGTGCAGGACGACAAGGACCTCGAGGTCTGGAACCGCCTCACCAGCAACTTCTGGCTGCCGGAGAAGGTGCCGCTGTCCAACGACGTGCAGTCGTGGGCGCGGCTGTCGGACGCCGAGCGCACCTTGACCATGCGGGTGTTCACGGGCCTGACCCTGCTGGACACCATCCAGGGCACGGTCGGCGCGGTCTCGCTCATCCCGGACGCGCTGACCCCGCACGAGGAGGCCGTCTACACGAACATCGCGTTCATGGAGTCGGTGCACGCCCGCAGCTACTCCTCGATCTTCTCCACCCTCGCCTCCACCCAGGCGATCGACGAGGCCTTCACCTGGTCGGAGCAGAACGAGGCGCTGCAGCGCAAGGCGTCCATCGTGCTGGAGTACTACCACGGCGACGACCCGCTGAAGCGGAAGGTGGCCTCCACGCTGCTGGAGTCCTTCCTGTTCTACTCCGGCTTCTTCCTGCCGATGCACTTCTCGTCGCGGGCCCAGCTGACGAACACCGCCGACCTGATCCGGCTGATCATCCGCGACGAGGCCGTGCACGGGTACTACATCGGCTACAAGTACCAGCGCGGCCTGGAGCTGGTGGACCAGGCCAGGCGCGACGAGCTCAAGGACTACACGTTCGACCTGCTCTTCGAGCTGTACGACAACGAGTGCAAGTACACCTCGGACCTGTACGACAACGTCGGGCTCACCGAGGACGTCAAGACGTTCCTGCACTACAACGCCAACAAGGCGCTCATGAACCTCGGCTACGAGGGCATGTTCCCCGCCGACACGGCGAAGGTCGACCCCGCCATCCTGTCGGCGCTCTCCCCGAACGCCGACGAGAACCACGACTTCTTCTCCGGCTCCGGCTCCAGCTACGTCATCGGCAAGGCCGTGGCCACCGAGGACGAGGACTGGGAGTTCTGATCTGCGTCGCGGGCCTGTCGTGACCACACCCGACGGGCCCGCGGCGCGCACACGGGGGAGGGGCCGGACCGGGCGCACCAGCGCCGGGGCCGGCCCCTGACTCGTCCCGGGACCCGCTCCGACTACCGCTGCGGGGCGGCGCGGCGCACTATGGGAGGGCCGAGGCCTCGCCGTCGCGGCCGGAGGGACCGCGCGAGGGCGCCGGGGACCGCCGAGGAGGAGCCGTGAGCACTGGGAACAGCACGATCGTCGTAGGAGTGGCCGAGGAGGGCGCGTCCGGCGCGGCCGTCCGCTGGGCGGCCGCCGAGGCCGCCGCCCGGGGCGCGCAGGTCCACCTGGTGCACGCCGTCCCGCACGAGGTGCCGTACGCGGTACCGCAGGTGCTGGGGGTGCACGCCCCGGCGGCTCCGCTGCCGACCGAGCCGCCGGGCCGCCCGCAGGAGCCGGACGTCGCGCTGCGCCGCGCGGCCGAGCAGGTGCGGGCCGTGGCCCCCGGCGTGCCGGTGCGCTCCTCCGCCGTGCGCAGCACCCCGCGCGACGTGCTGCTGGAGGCGGCTGGGCGCGCCGGGCTGCTCGTGCTCGGCCCGGGTCGCAACGCCCTGTTCCTCGCCGAGCACGCCCCCTGCCCGGTCGTCGTGGTGGCCGCCGCCGAGCCCGGCGGCGCCCGCGGCGTCGTCGTGGGTTTCGACGTGTCCCCGGCCGCCCTGGCCGCCCTGGACTTCGCCGCCGCCCAGGCCGCCCGGTGGAACCAGCCGCTGCGCGTGGTGCACACCACCCACCTGTCCGTGGACCACCTGGCCCTCACCGACCCCGAGGCGTACGCCGCGGGGCGCCGGGCGGCCCGCGCCCGCGCCCGCGTGGTCGTGGAGCGGGCCGTCGCCGCGGTGCGTGAGCGCCACGGCGTCGCCGTGGACGTCGTGGTGGTGGCGGACTCCTTCCCCTCCGACGTCCTGGTGGAGAGGTCCCGCCGGGCCCGCCTGCTCGTCGTCGGCGCGCACGAGCGCACCGCGTTCCTCGACGCGCTGCGCGGGTCGACCGAGCGCGCGGTGCTGCACCGGGCGCACGTCCCCGTCGCCGTCGTCGCGGCTCCCGCGCGCACCGCGGACCTGCGGCGCTCGCCGGCCGGGGAACTGGTCGGCACGGTCTGAGCGCACCGGCCCGCCCGGCCCCGGTCGGGGAGCGCGGCTCCCCGACCTCGGTCCCCGTCGCCGCCCCGGCTCAGCCGGCGTCGCCCCGGTGGGCCCGCAGCGCCTCGGTCATGTCGCTCAGGAAGCGGCGCACCACTTCCAGTTCGGTGTCGTCGTAGCGGGCCATCAGCTCGTCGCTGCGCCGCCCGAGGGGCCCGAAGAACTCCACCGCCACGGCGGCACCGTGCTCGCCGAAGCGCAGGTGCACCTTGCGCCGGTCGCGGGTGTCGCGCTCGCGGCGCAGGTGGCCGGCCTGCTCCAGGCGGTCCACGACCCCGGTGGCGGCGCCGGAGGTGATGCCGAGCGCGGTGGCCAGTTCGCCGGTGGTCATCGGCTCACCCCGCCCCT
Source organism: Kineococcus esterisolvens (assembly GCF_050871405.1). Taxonomy (NCBI): domain Bacteria; kingdom Bacillati; phylum Actinomycetota; class Actinomycetes; order Kineosporiales; family Kineosporiaceae; genus Kineococcus; species Kineococcus esterisolvens. The sequence continues at coordinate 88,784 of NZ_JBJLRI010000005.1, read as the reverse complement.
CGCGGCGCATCACGTGCAGCAGGGCCCGCATGTCGGTCGGGTGCAGCCCGCGCCGGCCGGCGAAGTCGTCGCCCACGCGCTGCGCCTGGACGCCCATGTCCCGCACCAGGTCCAGGACCTCGGCCTGCAGCCGCTCGCGGGGGGTCTCGCGCCGGCGGTACATGCCCGCTGCGCCGGCGGGCTGGGGGGGCTGGCTGCTCATCGGTTTGCCAGGGTACCCGACGACTGCTAGACATCTCATTCACTGAACCTTTCAGTCGATGAGGTGTCTTGTGCCCGAGAACTCCCGGCTGGCCCGCACGCTGGGCCGTGTCGTCACCGGCCGCACCAGCGCCTGGCTCGTCCTGGCCGCGGCCCTCCTCCTGGCCGGTGCCGTCGCGGTCGGCAAGGGGGAAGCGCCGCCCTCGCAGGCCGGTGGCACGCGCCTGCCCGCGTCCGCCGAGTCCGCTCGGGCGGCGCAGCTGCTGGAGGGCCTCCCCGGGGAGCAGACCGCTCCCGCGCTGGTGGTGTGGACCCGCGAGGACGGCGCCGCGCTCACCGGCGCCGACACCGGCGCCGCGGCCGCCGCGGTGCAGCGGCTGAACCCCCTCGCCGTCGGCGGGCGGGCCTCCGGGCCGATCCCCTCCGAGGACGGTCGGGCCCTGCTCGCCGTCGTGCCGCTGCCGGCCGGCACCAGCGACGAGGAGACCGCGCAAGCCGTGGGCGACGTGCGCGCCGCCTCCCGCGCGGACCTGCCCGAGGGCCTGCGCGCCCAGGTCACCGGTGGTCCTGCCTTCGGCGTGGACATCGCCGGCTCCTTCTCCGGCGCCAACACCCGCCTGCTGCTCGTCACCGCCGGCGTCGTCGCCCTGCTGCTGCTGGTGACCTACCGCAGCCCCGTGCTGTGGCTGGTGCCGCTGGCCGTGGTGGGCATCGGCGACCAGACGGCCGCCGGCCTGCTGACGGTGGTGGACCGCATCGGGGGCACCCCGTCCGACCCCTCCAGCACCGGGATCACCAGCGTCCTGGTCTTCGGCGCCGGCACCAACTACGCCCTGCTGCTCATCGCCCGCTACCGCGAGGAGCTGCGCCGCACCCCCGACCGGCGCCTGGCCATGCGCCGCGCCCTGGCCGGTGCCGGCCCGGCGATCCTGGCCAGCGCCTGCACCGTCGTCCTCGCGGTGCTCACGCTGCTCGCGGCGGTCCTGCCCTCCAACCGCTCCCTGGGCATCGACGTGGCCGTCGGCATCGTCGTGGCCGGGGTGTTCGGCCTGCTCGTGCTGCCCGCCGCGCTCGTGGTCTGCGGGCGCGGGCTGTTCTGGCCGTTCGTGCCGCGGGTGGGCTCGCAGGACACCTCCCGCACCGGCGGGTGGGCCCGGATCGCCGACCGCGTCGTGCGCCGCCCGTGGCCCGTCGTGGCGCTGTCGGTGCTGCTGCTGGCCGCGCTGACCACCGGCCTGGTCGGGGTCCAGCAGGGCCTGTCGCGCACCGAGCAGTTCCGCACGTCCGCCGAGGCCGTCGAGGGCGCCGAGACCCTCCAGGCGCACTACCCGGCCCGGGGCACCGAGCCCGCGCAGGTCGTCGCCGCCGCGGGCACCGCCGGCGAGGTCGTCGCCGCCGCGTCCGCGGTGCCGGGGACCACCTCCGCGCAGGTGGTCCGCGAGGCCGGCGACCTCGTGCAGGTCGACGTCGCCGTCGAGGCCGCGCCCGGCTCGGCCGGCGCGCGCGAGACCGTCGAGCGGTTGCGCGAGGCGGTGGGCGCGGTGCCCGGCGCCGGTGCGCTCGTCGGCGGCACCGAGGCCGAGGCCGTCGACGAGCGCACCGCCGCCCGGCGCGACCTGCTCGTGGTGGGACCCCTCGTCGTCGCCGTCGTGCTCGCGGTCCTGGTGGTCCTGCTGCGCGCCCTCGTGGGGCCCGTCCTCCTCGTGGTGACCGTGCTGTCCACCTACGCGGCGGCGCTGGGCGCCGGCAACCTCCTGTTCGAGAACGTCTTCGGGTTCCCCGCCCTCGACACCGGCGTCCCGCTGTTCTCGCTGCTGTTCCTCGTGGCGCTGGGCGTGGACTACAACATCTTCCTCGTCACACGGGCCCGGGAGGAGGCGCTCACCGCCGGCACCCGCGAGGGCATCCGCACGGCCGTCGCCGTCACCGGCGGCGTCATCACCAGCGCGGGCGTCCTGCTGGCGGCGGTGTTCACCGTCCTGGGCGTGCTGCCGCTCATCACGCTGACCCAGATCGGCGTCGTGGTCTGCATCGGCGTGCTGCTGGACACCCTGCTGGTGCGCACGCTCCTCGTGCCCGCGATCGTCGCGCTGCTCGGGGACCGCTTCTGGTGGCCCGGTCGCCTCGCCCGGCGTGCGCGGCACCGCGTACCCGCGACCTGATGATCCGGGGACCGCGGGCCTGCGCTCCTCGGCCCCTCGTCGTCACAGCACGACCACAGGGAGGCCACGGGTGGTGCAGACCCGGGGCGCCGAGAGTAGGGGCATGGAGACGACGTTCACCCGCCGCACCGCTGTCACCGGAGCCTTCGGCCCGCTGCTGGCCGGGGTCGCCGCGTGCGGCGGCTCGGCGCAGACCACGACGGGCTCGGCTGTGAGCCCGTCCTCGGCCGCAGCCGGCGCCAGCACCACCAGCACGACCAGCACGACCAGCACCGCGGAGAGCCCGGACCTGGAGACCCTGGTCGCCGAGGTCACCGACAAGTTCACCCAGGAGACCTACACCGACGCCCAGACCGGGCTCAGCGTGCCCTACAACCTCTTCGTCCCCGCCGACTACGACGCCTCGCAGAGCTACCCGCTGGTGCTCTACATCCCCGACTCCAGCCTGGTCGGGCAGGACGTGACCGCACCCCTGTCGCAGTACGGCGCCCTGATCTGGGCCAGCGACGCCGAGCAGGCCAAGCACGCCGGCATCGTCGTGGTCCCGGAGTACCCCGAGGTCATCATCGACGACCACGACGCCTTCACCACCACCGACTACGTCGCGCTGACCCCGCGCCTGCTCGAGGACGTCAAGAGCCGCTACAGCATCGACGAGGCCCGCGTGTACGGCACGGGGCAGTCGATGGGCTGCATGACGGTGATGTACCTGGCCGCCCAGGACCCGCAGCTGTTCGCCGCCGAGCTGTTCGTCTCCGGGCAGTGGGACATCAGTCAGCTGCAGAACCTGACGCAGGAGAAGTTCTTCTACATCGCCGCCGGCGGCGACGAGAAGGCCTCCGCCGGGCAGGAGGAGGTGCAGGCGATGCTCACCGACGCGGGCGTCTCCTTCCAGGCCGCGACCTGGGACGCGACCTGGTCCGCGCAGGAGTTCGCCACCGCCGCGGCCGAGCTGTTCGCCGCCGGCGACGAGATCAACTTCGCCACCTTCGAGACCGGCACCGTGCTGGAGGCCGCCGGCTCCTCCACCAGCTCGGGCGGGATGGGCAGCAGCGAGCACATGGCCTCCTTCGAGCCCGCCTACAAGATCACCGCACTGCGCGACTGGCTGTTCCAGCAGAGCGCCGGCTGAGGCGGCGCCCCCGCGCGCTCAGCCGGGTGGGGGTGTGGAGCGCCGCACCAGGTCGTCGATGCGGGCCGCGTGCGCGCCGCGCCAGTACACCCGTCCGCAGCCGGTGCAGCGGGAGAACTCCTCGCAGCTGCGCCGGGTGCCCTCGGGCAACCCGGCGGCCACCTCCTCCTTCGCGACGGTGCGCAGCGGCGCGCTGCAGGCGGTGCACCGGGTCAGCGGCGCCAGGGCGGGCCGGAACCTGTCCAGCACGTCGGTCAGCTGCTCGTCAGCGCCGGCGCCGGCCACGAGCGCACCGCGGGGCAGCGCCCGGCGCATCAGCAGCCCGCGGTCCGCGGTCAGCAGCACCCGGTCCTCGGCGCGCGCCCGCACCACCAGGTCCGGGTCGTCGGCGTGCGCGGACCACGCCGCGTCCAGGCCCAGCAGCCGCATCCGGCGCGCCAGGCTCCCCAGGTGCACGTCGAGCAGGAAACCCCCGGCCGGCACCGCTTCCGGGCGGATCACCGCGCCGGCGTGCAGGGCCGCGCCCGGCGGCAACCGGTCACCGGGGGAGGCGGGAGCGCCGTCCACGGTGAGGGGACCCACCTCGGTGAGCGGGACCCCCGCGGCCTGCACGACGTGCCCGGCCGTGGCGTGCTCCTCGTGGCGCACCCGGAGCCGGGCCGCCCGGCGCGCGCGGGCCGGCAGCAGCGGTGCGAGGACGGCGTCGACCGTCAGCTCGACGGCCGGGTGCTCAGGCACCCGCTGGTTGCGGGGTGCCGACGCCCAGCGGCGGGACGACGGGCTTGACCACCCCGAGCATCGACTCGGCCACGCGCACCACCTGCTCGGAGTACCCGCGCTCGTTGTCGTACCAGACGTACAGCACGACGTTCGCGCTGCCGTCGGCGATGGTGGCCAGGGCGTCCACGACACCGGTCTTGCGGGTGCCGACGAAGTCGGTGGAGACCACCTCGGGGGAGTCGACGTAGTCGATCTGGTCCTGCAGGGCCGACTCCAGCGACATGGCGCGCAGGTAGTCGTTCAGCCCGGCCCGGGTGACGCCCTCGGCGAGGGTGAGGTTCAGGATGGCCAGCGAGACGTCCGGGGTCGGTACGCGGATCGAGTTCCCGGTGAGCCTGCCCGCCAGTTCCGGCAGCGCCTTCGCCACGGCCTTCGCCGCTCCCGTCTCGGTGAGCACCATGTTGAGCACCGCCGAGCGCCCGCGCCGGTCGCCGGCGTGGAAGTTGTCGATGAGGTTCTGGTCGTTGGTGAACGAGTGCACCGTCTCCACGTGCCCGTGCACGACGCCGAAGCGGTCGTTGACGGCCTTGAGCACCGGGGTGATGGCGTTGGTGGTGCACGAGGCCGCCGACACCACGAGGTCCTCCTCGCCGACCGTGTCCTCGTTGATGCCGTGCACGACGTTCTTCACCGCTCCCTTGCCGGGCGCGGTGAGCAGGACTCGGGCGGCGCCGGGGCTGCGCAGGTGCTGCGCCAGGCCTGCCTCGTCGCGCCACCGGCCGGTGTTGTCGATGACCAGGGCGTCGTGGATGCCGTGGCGGGCGTAGTCCACCGTCGCCGGGTCGTCGGCGTGGATCACCTGGACCGGTGTGCCGTTGGCGACGATGCACCGGCCGGCCTCGTCGACGGTGATGGTGCCGGCGAACGCGCCGTGCACCGAGTCGCGCCGCAGCAGGCTGGCGCGCTTGACCAGGTCCTTGCCGGCACCGCCGTGCGGACCGGGGCGCACGACGATCGCGCGCAGGCGCAGGCCGTGGGGGTCGTCGGCGCGCTCGAGCAGGATGCGCGCCAGCAGTCGGCCGATGCGGCCGAACCCGTACAGGACCACGTCGCGCCCGCCGGGGGCGGGTGCGGTGCCCAGCGCGGGGCCTAGCTCGGCGCGCACGCGCTGGACGAGGTCCGCCCCGCCCGTCTCGTCCACCGGTGCCCGGCCCAGGCGCGCCAGGTCCACCGCGGCGGGCCCGGGGGCCAGCCGGCACAGCACCCGCAGCAGCTCCAGGCTGGGTTCCAGGGGCAGTTCCACGTCGTCGACGCGGCGGGCGAACCGGTGCGCCTTGACGATGCCGATGACGGACTTGCCGACCAGGCTGCGGCCGTGGACGGTCACCACGACGCCGTGGTCGCGGTACAGGCGCCCGATCAGCGGGACCATCGCCTCGGCGAGCGCCACCTTCGTGGACCACGCGGTGCTGGACATGCTCCCCCTGCCGTTCGCGGTCCCTGGCGGCGCGGGGGGTCGTCCTGCGCCGGTGCGGGACGTGGGTGGTGCGGGACGCGGTGCGGTCGCCGCGGTCCCCGGACCGTAGCCAGCGGCTGCGCCGGCGGGCAACGGTCCGGGGACCGGCGTGACGAACGACTCACCGCACCGGCCGGTCGGCCGGGGTCAGCCGTCCACCTGCATGGTGGCGGGGATGCGGTCGCGGTCGTAGGTGATGGTCGTGTAGCCGTGGGGCTCCGGGCGCCCGTCGGCGCCGAGGTTCACGAACACGATCTCCTCGATCGTCAGGATGCTCTGACGGGTGATCATGTTGCGGACCTCGGCGCGCATCGTCAGGGAGGTGCGCCCGAACCGCACCGCGCGCAGGCCCATCTCGATGAGGTCGCCCTGCCGCGCGGAGGAGACGAACTCGATCTCCGAGATGTACTTGGTGACGACGCGGCCGTTGCCGAGCTGGAGGATCGCGTAGATCGCGGCCTCCTCGTCGATCCAGCGCAGCAGGCTGCCGCCGAAGAGGGTGCCGTTGGCGTTGAGGTCCTCGGGCCGGACCCACTTGCGCGTGCGGAAGTTGACGCTGTGGGGGTTGGCCGGGTCCGGGTCCATGATGTGCTCTTGTCCTGACACGGGCCAAGGGTAGGACGGCCCGGTGCCTCACCCCTGCTGGGCGGCGCCCCAGCCGTGCCACCGCTCCACCTCGACGAGCGCGCTGACGCGGGCGCGGTCGCGGGTGGGGTAGGCCGTGCCCAGGTAGTGCTGCGAGAGGCGGTCGATGTCGACCAGGTCGGGGTCGTCGCGGAACTCCACGACGCGGCCCTGGACGCTCACGTGGGTGTACCAGTCGTCCCGCGCCAGGGCGGTGAGCGAGACGCGGGGGTCCGCGCGCAGGTGCCTCAGGCGCGCGCGGGCGGCGTCGAGGTTGAGCAGCACGCGCCCGTCGTCCTGCAGCAGGTACCAGGTGGCGACGCTGACGGGGTGGCCGTCGGGGTGGACGGTCGCCATCACGGCCGGGTTGGGCTGCGCGAACAGCGCGGCGACGTCGTTCGGCAGGGGCGGGTTCGCCACGGGGGCTCCAGGTCGCTCGGTCGGTCACCGGTCGTCGGGATGCTACGGCGGCCGCGCGGGGGCCGGGGGAGGGGGCCCGGGGCCGGCGTTGGACTCTGACGTGGCGTGAGAGTACGGTTCTGCGCGGACCACCGTCCCGTCGACGCACCTCCCGGGTGCTCCGGCCCGGTGCCCCCCGGACGAACCGGCGCAGCGCGGCGCTCTGGTGGAGATCGACGAGCCCCCCCACCAGGGGCGCGCCGCGGCGCGCCCCGTGAGCACGGACGGAACGCCACTTCGTGACCAACCCTGAGCAGATGGCCGCCCCGGCCCCCGCGCCGCGGCGCCCCTCCGGTGCCGGGCGGCCCGGCCGGCCCGCCTGGCTGGCCTCCCCGAAGGTGCTGCGCACCGAGGTCCTCGCCGGGCTGGTCGTGGCCCTGGCCCTGATCCCCGAGGCGATCTCCTTCTCCATCATCGCCGGGGTCGACCCGCGGGTGGGCCTCTTCGCCTCCTTCACCATGGCCGTCTCGATCGCCTTCCTGGGCGGGCGCCCGGCGATGATCTCCGCGGCCACCGGGGCCGTGGCGCTGGTCATCGCCCCCCTGGTGCGCGAGCACGGCCTGGACCACCTCATCGCCGCCGTGATCCTGGCCGGTGTGTTCCAGGTCGTCCTGGGCCTGCTGGGCGTGGCGCGGCTGATGCGGTTCGTGCCGCGCAGCGTCATGGTGGGCTTCGTCAACGCCCTGGCCATCCTGATCTTCACGTCCCAGTTGCCGTACCTGCGCGACGTGCCGTGGGCGGTCTACGCCATGGTCGCGATCGGCATCGCGATCATGGTGTTCCTGCCGAGGCTGACCACCGTCGTGCCCGCGCCGCTGATCGCGATCGCGGTGCTGACCGTGGCGGTGGTGGGCACCGGCCTCGTGGTGCCGGACGTCGGCGACGAGGGTGCGCTGCCGGAGACCCTGCCGACGCTGCTGCTGCCGGACGTGCCCCTGACCTACGAGACGCTGCGCATCATCGCCCCCTACGCCTTCGCCGTGGCGCTGGTCGGGCTGATGGAGTCGCTGATGACGGCCAAGCTCGTCGACGACATCACCGACACCCGCTCGAACAAGACCCGCGAAGCCTGGGGGCAGGGCGGGGCGAACATCATCACCGGCTTCTTCGGCGGCATGGGCGGCTGCGCCATGATCGGCCAGACCATGATCAACGTGAAGGTCTCCGGCGCCCGCACCCGCCTGTCGACGTTCCTGGCCGGGGTGTTCCTGCTGATCCTCGTCGTGGGCCTGGGCGACGTCGTCGCGATCATCCCGATGGCCGCCCTGGTCGCCGTGATGATCATGGTGTCGGTCGGCACCTTCGACTGGCACTCGGTGCGGCCGAGCACCCTGCGCCGGATGCCCAAGAGCGAGACCGCCGTGATGGTCTCCACCGTCGTGGTGGTGGTGGCCACCCACAACCTGGCCATCGGCGTGGTCGTGGGCGTGCTGGTGGCGGCCCTGCTGTTCGCCCGCCGCGTCGCGCACCTCGTCGACGTCACCGGTGAGCTGGAGCAGGACGGGCGGGTGCGCCGCTACCGCGTCGAGGGCGCGCTGTTCTTCGCCTCCTCCAACGACCTGATCTACCAGTTCGACTACGCGAACGACCCGTCCGAGGTGGTCATCGACCTCTCCGCCGCGCACGTGTGGGACGCCTCCACCGTCGCCTCGCTGGACGCGATCACCACCAAGTACGCCGCCAAGGGCAAGCACGCCGAGATCGTGGGGCTGAACGAGGCCAGCGCCGAGCGCTACGAGCGCCTGGCCGGCCACCTGGGCGCCGGCCACTGACCCGTCGCCGCCGAGCCGGCCGCGGGCCCTCGCCTCCCCGTGGCGCAGGACGTAGGGTCGGGCCGTGACCCCTGCCAGCGACCTGCACGGCGACCCGCACGTCGAGCGCTACCTGGAGACGAACGGCGAGGACGGCTACCACTGGCGCGGCGGGACGACGATCCTGATCCTGTTCACCAAGGGTCGCAGGTCCGGTGCCCAGCGCTCGCACGCGCTGATCTTCCGCCCCCACGGGGAGGCTCTCGCCGTCGTCGCCTCCAAGGGCGGCACCGACGCCCCGCCCGCGTGGTTCCTGAACCTGCAGGCCGACCCGGACGTCGAGGTGCAGGTCAAGGGGGAGCGCTTCCGCGCCCGCGCCCGCGTCGCCACCCCCGAGGAGAAGCCGGCCCTGTGGGCGTCGATGACCGAGGTGTGGCCGGACTACGACGAGTACCAGTCCAGGACGTCGCGGGAGATCCCCGTCGTCCTGCTGGAGCGCGTCGGCACCGACGGCTGACCGGGGGTGGGGGTGGACCGGGCCGGCCGCGTCGGCGTCGTGCTCCCGCGGGACCTCGACGCCGGCCGCGTGCTCCCCTTCGCGCGCCGCGCCGACGAGCTGGGTTTCGACGAGCTGTGGGTCGTGGAGGACCTCGGCTTCCGCGGCGGGGTCGCCCAGGCCGCGGCGGTCCTCGCGTCCACCTCCCGCCTGCGCGTCGGCATCGGCGTCCTGCCGGCGGGCGCGCGCAACGTCGCGTTCACCGCGATGGAGGTCGCGACCCTCGCCCAGCTGTTCCCCGGGCGCCTGGACGTGGGCCTGGGGCACGGGATGCCCGCCTGGATGCGCTCGGTGGGGCAGTGGCCCGCCAGCCCGCTCGCCCTGCTGGAGGCCCAGCTCGTCGCGCTGGCGGACCTGCTGCGCGGCGCCCGCGCCGACACGACCGCGTCCGCCGGGCCCGTGCGGCTGGACGGGGTGCGCCTGGACCCCTCGGCCGTCCCCGCCCACGTCCCGCCGCTGCTGGCCGGTGTGCGCGGGGCGCGCTCGCTGGCCCTGTCGGGCCGCGTCGCCGACGGCACCGTCCTGGCCGAGCCCACCACCCCCGAGTACGTCCGCGCCGCGCTCGCCCGCGTCGGCGCCGCCCGCCCCCACCGGGTGGTCGCCTACAACGCCGCCGCCGTGAACCCCGACGAGGGCGCCGCCCTGGCCGCGGCGCGCGCCGGGCTGGAGTGGATCGGCGAGCCCGACTGGGCGCCGCACCTGGAGCCGCTGCCGTTCGCCGCGGACCTGGCCGCGCTGCGCCGCGAGTGCGGCACCCGGGAGGAGTTCGCGCGCCGCGTGCCGGAGGAGTGGGTGCGCCGGCTGGCGGTGGCGGGGACCCCCGACGGGGCCAGGGCGCGGCTGGGGGAGCTGTTCGCCGCCGGCGTCACCAGCGCCGTCCTCATCCCCGTGGGCGCCGACCCCGAGCAGGAGCTGGAGCAGCTCGCCGCGGTCCTGTGACGGCGGCGCTCAGCCGTCCGCCGGCTCCTGCAGCGCGGCGATGACGCTGACCAGGTGCGCTCGCGCCGCCCGCTCGGCCGCGGCCGGGTCGCGGCGAGCGATGGCCTCGACGATGGCCAGGTGCTCGGGCAGGGAGACCTGGGGGCGCCCGGCCCGCAGGGCCAGGCGGAACTGGTGCCGGACGATCTGCGCGTTGAGGCGGTCCAGCAGGCCGGTGGCGACCTCCTGCCCGGAGAACTCGCGCACGAGCCGGTGCAGCTCCCGGTTGTGCGCGGAGTACGCCACGGGGTCGCCCGCCGCTACGTCCTGCCGCAGGCGCTCGCCGAGCGCGGTGAGCGTGGCGACCTGCTCGTCGTCGACGCGCTCGGCGGCCTTGGCGGCGCACAGGCCCTCGAGCACCATCCGGCACTCGGTGATGGCCACCGCCTCCTCGACGGTCACGACGCGCACGCGCGCGCCGCGGTTCGGGATGCGCTCGACGACGCCCTCCGCCGCCAGGTCCATGAGGGCGGCGCGCACGCTGGCCCGGCTGACGCCGTAGGAGGCCGCGAGCTCGGCCTCCACGAGCCGCTGGCCGGGGGCGAGGTCGCCGGTGAGCAGGGCCGCCCGCAGCGCCTCCAGGGCGACGCGCGTGCCGGCGGCTCCCTCCTGCGGTGCCACGCTCACGGTGCTCTCCTCGGCGGTGCGTCGGTGCGGGGTCCCGAGAACTCTAGGAGGTGCCCGGGCGGCGGCCCCGGCCGGTGCGCGGGCAGGCGCCGGGGATTGGCGACGAAATTGTTGACAATCCTCCCGCCGGCTTCCTACCCTCCTCGGGACGAGCGAGGGAGCTCGCGGCCCGGGCCGCGGCCGGCCCCCTGGAGGAGCGAGACGTGATCATCGACTGCCACGGCCACTACACCACCGCCCCGCAGGCGCACACCGCCTGGCGACGGGCGCAGCAGGACGCGTTCGCGGCCGGCACGCAGACGCCGGCGTACCCCCGCATCGGTGACGACGAGATCCGCGAGTCGGTCGAGGGCAGCCAGCTGCGCCTGATGGACGAGCGCGGCGTCGACCTGACGATCTTCTCCCCGCGCGCCTCGGCGATGGGCCACCACGTCGGGGACGAGCAGGTCAGCTCCCGGTGGGCGCAGGTCAGCAACGACCTGGTCGCCCGGGTCGTCGACCTGTACCCGCAGCGCTTCGCCGGCGTGTGCCAGCTGCCGCAGTCGCCGGGCGCGCCGATCGCGAACTCGATCGGCGAGCTGCGCCGCTGCGTCGAGGAGCTCGGGTTCGTCGGCTGCAACCTCAACCCCGATCCCAGCGGCGGGCACTGGACGTCCGCGCCGCTGACCGACCGCAGCTGGTACCCCCTCTACGAGGCGATGGTGGAGCTGGACGTGCCCGCCATGGTGCACGTCTCGGCGGTGACCAACCCGAACTTCCACGCCACCGGTTCGCACTACCTCAACGCCGACACCACGGCGTTCATGCAGTTCCTGCAGGCGGACCTGTTCCGCGACTTCCCCGGGCTGCGGTTCGTCATCCCGCACGGCGGGGGAGCCGTGCCCTTCCACTGGGGCCGGTTCCGGGGCCTGGCCGACATGCTCGGCCGGCCGCCGGTGGAGGAGTCGCTGATGGGCAACGTCTTCTTCGACACCTGCGTGTACCACCAGCCCGGCATCGACCTCCTCCTCGAGGTCATCGGCCCCGACAACGTCCTCTTCGGTTCCGAGATGGTCGGTGCCGTGCGCGGGATCGACCCCAGGACCGGCCACCACTTCGACGACACCCGTCGCTACGTCGACGCCCTGGGCCTGGACGAGCAGGACCGGGCGAAGGTGTACGAGCTCAACGCCCGCCGCGTCTACCCGCGCCTGGCAGCGGCCCTGCAGCGGGACCGCGACAGGAGCGTTCGAGGAGAAGGAGTTCCGGCATGAGGAACGTCGTCGTCACCGATCCGCCGCGCGCGGACCCGGCCACCGCCGCCGCGCTGGGTGAGTTCGGCGTGGCCACCGTCCACGAGGCGCAGGGCCGCACCGGGTACCTCGGCCCGGCCTTCCGGCCCGCCTGGCCGGGCGCACGCATCGGTGGCACGGCCGTGACCGCGTTGTGCTGGCCGGGGGACAACCTGATGATCCACGTCGCGGTCGAGCAGTGCCGAGCCGGTGACGTCCTGGTCGTGGCCACGAACTCCCCGTCCAGCGACGGGCTGTTCGGTGAGCTGTTCGCCACCTCCCTGGCCCAGCGCGGGGTGCGCGGTGTCGTGCTCGGCACCGGGGTGCGCGACGTCGCCGAGCTGCGCGAGACGGGTTTCCCGGCCTGGTCCACCGCGGTGAGCGCGCAGGGCACGGTCAAGGCCACCGCGGGTGCGGTCAACGTCCCCGTCACCCTGGGCGGGCAGGTGGTCCACCCCGGCGACGTGATCGTCGCCGACGACGACGGGGTGGTGCGCGTCGAGCGCGAGCGGGCCGGCGCGGTGCTGACCGCCTCGAGGGCCCGCACCGAGAAGGAGCAGGCCAACCGCGCCAGGTTCCAGGCGGGGGAACTGGGCCTGGACGTGTACGGGATGCGCGAGAAGCTCGCCGCCTTCGGCATCGAGTACGTGACCCACGCGGAGTTCACCGGGGAACGGGCGTGAACTACGACGACACCGGGGTGCGCTGCACGATGCTGCGCGGCGGCACCTCGCGCGGGTTGTTCTTCGAGGCGCGCGACCTGCCGGCCGATCCCGCCGAGCGCGACGACCTGCTGCTGCGCCTGATGGGCACCCCCGACCCGCGCCAGATCGACGGCCTCGGCGGCGCCACCTCCCTGACGAGCAAGGTGGCCGTGGTCGGCCCCTCCGGGCACCCCGACGCGGACGTCGACTACCTCTTCCTGCAGCTCGGCGTGGACGAGGCGGCGGTCAGCGACAAGCAGAACTGCGGCAACGTCCTCGCCGGCGTGGGTCCCTTCGCCGTCGAGCGCGGACTGGTGCCCGCCGGTGATCGCGAGACCCGCGTGCGCATCAGGATGGTGAACTCCGACAGCCTGGCCACGGCGACCTTCCCCACCCCGGGCGGGCGCGTGGAGTACCGCGGCGGGGTGGCCGTCGCAGGGGTGCCCGGGACGGCCGCGCCGGTGGTGCTGGACTTCGCCGGCACCGAGGGCTCGGCGACCGGGGCCCTGCTGCCCACCGGGAACGTGCGCGACCACGTCGCCGGCGTGGACGTCACCTGCGTCGACAACGGCATGCCCGTGGTCCTCGCGCTGGCCTCCTCCCTCGGCCTGACCGGGTACGAGAGCCACGAGGACCTGGCCGCCGACACGGGACTGCTCCAGCGCGTCGACGCCCTCCGTGTGGAGGCGGGCGCGCTCATGGGCCTGGGCGACGTCACCGGCTCCTCGGTGCCCAAGACGATCCTGCTCTCGCCGGCGGCCGACGGCGGGCACCTGTGCACCCGCTCGTTCATCCCGGTGCACCCGCACACCTCGATCGGGGTGCTGGCCGCGGTCAGCGCCGTGACCGGCGTGCTGCTGCCCGGTGCGGTCGGCCACGAGCTGACCCGCCACTGGCCCAGCGGCACCACGACGGTCGACGTGGAGCACCCCAGCGGCCACCTCCTCGCCGACGTGGTCGTCGACGCCACCGTCGACCCGCCGCGCGCGGTGCGCTCCGGCGTGGTGCGCACCGCCCGCAAGCTCTTCGACGGCACCGCCTACCCGCGCGCCTGAGCCAGCCCCCCCACAGCACCCCGCACCCCCCCGGAGACGACGATGCCCCCGCTGCACGAGATCGCCCACCTGGCCCACGTCGAGCTGCGCACCCCCGTGCCGGAGCAGAGCCTGGAGTTCTTCACCGGCTACCTGGGACTGACCGAGGTGGGTTCGCAGGGCGACTCGGTGTTCCTGCACGCCTGGGACGACTACGAGCGCACCACGATCAAGCTCACCGCCCACACCACCTCCGGCATCGGGCGCACCAACCTGCGCGCCGCCAGCCCCGAGGCGCTGCAGCGGCTGGTGCAGCGAATCGAGGCGAGCGGGCGCGGCACCGGCTGGCAGGACGGCGACCCGGGGTGCGGGCCCACGTACGTCTTCACCGAGCCCGACGGGCACGAGATGGGCGTGTACTACGAGTCGGAGTGGTACACCCCGCCCGCCGAGCTCGCACCGTCCCTGAAGAACCAGGCCGCCGCGCGGCCCGCCCACGGCGTGCCGGTGCGCCGGCTGGACCACGTGAACTACCTCGGCGCCGACGTCGTGCCCAACCGCGACTACTTCCGCGACACCCTGGGCGCCCTGGTCACCGAGCAGATCGTCCTGGACGACGGCACCACCGCCGGCAGCTGGACGACGTTCACCAACAAGGGCTACGACGCGGTCTGGACCCGCGACTGGACCGGCTCCTCCGGGCGCCTGCACCACATCGCCTTCGCCACCGACACCCGCGAGGACATCCTGCGCGCGGCCGACCTCGCCCTGGACCACGGCGTGTTCATCGAGACCGGCCCGCACAAGCACGCCATCCAGCAGACGTTCTTCCTGTACGTCTACGAGCCCGGCGGCAACCGCATCGAGCTGTGCAACGCCGGCGCCCGCCTCGTCATCGCGCCCGACTGGCAGCCGGTGGACTGGACCGAGGCCGAACGGGCCAAGGGGCAGGCGTGGGGGCTGAAGACCATCGAGTCCTTCCACACCCACGGCACCCCGCCCGTGCCGCAGGGCGAGCGCGTCACGGTGGCCAGCGACCCCGCCGAGGGCGACGCGTGGTGACCGAGGTCTCCTCGACCGCGCGCGTCGCCGTCCTGGGACTCGGTGAGGCCGGTTCGGAGATCGCCCGCGACCTGGCGACCGCCGGCGCCGACGTGCGCGGGTACGACCCCGTGGCCGGTGCGCCGGCCGGCGTGGCCGCGCGCCGCGACGAGCGCGACGCGGTGCGCGACGCCGACCTGGTCCTCAGCGTCAACAGCTCCCACGACGCGCTGCCGGCGCTCGAGGCGGCGCTGGACGCCCTGCGCCCCGGGACCGTGTGGGCCGACCTCAACACCGCCTCGCCGGGCGTCAAGCAGCAGCTCGCCGAACGGCTCGCCGGCCGGGACGTCCCGGTCGCCGACGTCGCGCTGATGGCGCCGGTGCCCGGCAAGGGCCTGCGCACTCCGATGGTGGTCTCCGGCCCCGGGGCGCAGCGGTACGCCCGGCTGCTGAGCGGCTGGGGCGCGTCCGTGGACGTCCTCGACGGCCCGCCCGGTGCAGCGATCTGCCGCAAGCTGCTGCGCAGCGTCTTCTACAAGGGCCTGGCCGCGGCCGTCGTGGAGGCCCTGGAGGGCGCCCGCGCCGCGGGTGTGGAGGACTGGCTGCGCGAGAACGTCGCCGACGAGCTCGCGGGTTTCGACCGCAGCACCCTGGTCCGGCTGGTCGAGGGCACCCACACCCACGCCCGCCGCCGCACCGACGAGATGGCCGCCGCCGCCGAGCAGCTGCGCGAGCTCGGGGTCGAGCCCCGTGTCGCCACCGCCGCGCACGACCTGCTGGCCGAGCTGCGCGACCGCTCCGCCGCGCGCTGAGCGCGCCACCACGGGCCTGCGCCCGTCGAACACGATCCTTCCGACGGAGGTACGACGATGTCCTCGCCATCCCCGCTGACCGCTTCACCCGCCACGGCCCGCCTCGCCACCCGCGTCCTGGCCCTGTGCTGGTTCACCGTCCTCGTCGACGGCCTGGACCTGTTCTCCTACGGCGCGGTGCTGCCCGCGGTGCTCGCCGACGAGGGTTTCGGCCTCGACGCGGCCACCGCCGGCGAGATCGGCAGCCTGACCACGTTCGGCATGCTGCTCGGCGCCCTGACCTCCGGCGTCATCACCGACCGCGTCGGGCGGCGGAGCATCCTGCTCGCCGGTGTCGCGGTGTTCTCCCTGGCCTCGGCCGGCTGCGCGCTGGCCCCCGGGGCCGCGGCCTTCGGCGCCGCACGCTTCATCGCCGGGTTCGGTCTGGGCGGGCTGCTGCCCACCGCCATCACCACGGTCCTGGAGTTCGCACCCGCGGGTCGCAAGAACATCACCGTGACGCTGCTCATGACCGCCCACCAGGCCGGCGGTGCGCTGGCCGGTGTGCTCGCGATGAGCGTCGTGGAGGCGCTGGGCTGGCGCGCGGTGTTCTGGCTCGGTGCCCTGCCCCTGGTGCTCGTGCTGCCGGTGCTGTGGGTGATGCTGCCCGAGTCGATCACCTTCCTGATCGCCGAGGGCCGCACCGACCGCGCCCAGCGCGTCGCCACCCGCTACGGGGTGCCGCTGGAGGCGTACGCGCCGGCCCGCTCCGAGGGCGAGACGGACCGCTCCGGGCTGCGCGGGCTGTTCGCCCCCGGGCTGCGCAAGGTCACCGTCCTGTTCTGGATCGGCTCCTTCTTCGGCCTGGTGCTCGTGTACGGCGTGAGCACCTGGTTGCCCACGATGATGCGCGCCGCCGGCTACGAGCTCGGTTCCGCGGTCAGCTTCCTCGTCGTCATCAACGTCGGCGGCATCGTCGGCATGCTCGTCGCCGGCCGCCTGGCGGACCGCATCGGCGCCCGCACCGTGGCCGTGGTCTGGTTCCTGCTGACCGCCGTGGCCGTCGGGCTGCTCCCCCTGCGCATGCCGCTGCTGCTGATCTACCTCGTGGTCTTCCTGGCCGGCGCGTGGCTGTTCAGCGCGCAGACCCTCGTGTACGCCGCGGTCGGCACCACCTACCCGGCGCGCAGCCGCGCCACCGCCGTCGGCTGGGCGGCGGGCATCGGCCGCTGGGGCGCGGTCGCGGGCCCCTGGATCGGTGGCCTGCTCATCGCCGCCGGTGCGTCCAGGTGGGGTTTCGTGATGTTCGCCGTCGCCGGTGTGATCGGCGCCGCCGTCATCGCCGCGGCACGCACGCGGGACCCGCGGGCGCTCACCGCCGCGCAGGAGAACGCCGGCGCCACCGCCTGAGCGCGCCCGGGGCCGCGGGCGCCCCCGGCGCAGCACCCCCGCGAGGTGCTGCGGCGGGGGCGCTGCGCCGCCCGGGGTGCGTCGCCTTGACCGGCCGGGGGTGCAGGCGCATCATCCGGGGACCAGCAGGACGCCCCCGCCGGTCGGGGACGTGGACCGAGGAGCAGCCGATGACGTCTGCCGAGGTGTCGACGACGACGCCGCGCAGCCCCGCAACGACGACCGCGCGGTCGGGGAGCGGCGCACCGCTGGTGGTCTCCAGCCAGCCCCCGCAGGTGGTCCCGGCCGCCGGCGGCAACCTCAGCGACCTGCTGCTGGACTGGGTGCGCGACGCCCCCGAGGCGCACTGCCTGAGCCGCAAGGACCCCGCGGGGCGCTGGGCCGACGTCACCACGAGCGCGTTCCTGGAGACGGTGCGGTCGGTGGCCAAGGGGTTGCTGGCCGCCGGGGTGCAGCCCGGTGACCGGGTGGGGCTGATGTCCCGCACCCGCTACGAGTGGACCGTCGTGGACGCCGCCTGCTGGTTCGCCGGCGCCGTCAGCGTCCCCGTCTACGACTCCTCCTCGCCCGAGCAGGTGGCCTGGGTCCTGTCCGACTCCGGCGCCGTGGCCTGCGTGGTGGAGACGGCGGAGCACGCCGCGCTGCTGGCGGGCGTGCGCGAGCAGGTGCCCACCCTGCGCGAGTCGTGGACCCTCGACGAGGGCGGGCTGGAAGCGCTGGCGTCCGCCGGCCGCGAGGTGGGTGACGAGGCCCTGGAGGCGGCCCGCACCAGCGCCGGCCCCTCGGACACGGCGACGATCGTCTACACCTCCGGTTCCACGGGCCGGCCCAAGGGTTGCGTGCTGACCCACGCGAACTTCGTCGACCTGGCGCGCAACGCCCACGCGGTGATGCCGGACATGCTCGACGAGCCGGGGGCCTCCACCCTGCTGTTCATCCCGCTGGCGCACGTGCTGGCACGGTTCGTCGAGGTGCTGTGCCTGTCGGCGCGGGTGCGGATGGGTTTCGCGCCCGACACCAGGGACCTCGTCGCGGACCTGCAGAGCTTCCGCCCGTCGTTCGTCCTGGCCGTCCCGCGCGTGTTCCAGAAGGTCCACGCCGCCGCCCAGCACAAGGCCGCCACCGGCGGCCGGGCGCGCGCGGCCCTGTTCGCCCGGGCCGAGGCGACGGCGGTGGCGTACTCGCGGGCCCTGGACACCGGCGGCCCCGGCCGGGTGCTGCGGGCGCGGCACGCCGTGTTCGACCGCCTGGTGTACGCCAAGCTGCGCACCACCCTGGGCGGGCGCCTCACCCGCGCCGTCTCCGGCGGGGCGTCGCTGGGGGAGTACCTGGGTCACTTCTTCCGCGGCGCGGGGATCACCGTGTTCGAGGGCTGGGGGCTGACGGAGACGGCGGCGCCGGCGTGCGTGAACCGCCCCGGCGACCAGCGCATCGGCACCGTCGGGCTGCCGCTGCCGGGCACGGAGGTGGCGATCGCCGAGGACGGGGAGATCCTCTGCCGCGGGATCGGGGTGTTCAAGGAGTACCTGAACCGCCCGGAGGAGACGGCGGAGGCGTTCCGCGACGGCTGGTTCCGCACCGGCGACCTCGGCTCCCTCGACGAGGCGGGGAACCTCACCATCACCGGGCGCGCCAAGGAGATCATCGTCACCGCCGCCGGCAAGAACGTCGCCCCGGCCCCGCTGGAGGACCGCCTGCGCGCGCACCCGCTGATCTCGCAGTGCGTCGTCGTCGGCGACGGGCGCCCCTACGTCGGCTGCCTCGTCACCCTCGACGAGGCGGCGGTGGCGGCCTGGGGCCAGCTGCACGGCCGGGGCGGGCTGACGGTCGCGGCGGCGAAGGACGACGCCGCGGTGCTCGCCGAGCTGCAGGCGGCGGTCGACCACGCCAACGGCCTGGTCAGCCGGGCCGAGTCGATCCGCCGGTTCCGGGTGCTCGAGGGGGACTTCACCGTGGAGAACGACTGCCTCACCCCCAGCCTGAAGATGCGGCGCCACGAGGTGCTGCGCACCTTCGCCGCCGACGTGGAGGCGCTGTACTCCTGACCGCCCCGCGGACGGGCCCCGGGACCGCTGCGGTCCCGGGGCCCGTCCCGGTCAGATCGCCGACCACCCGCCGTCGCAGGGCACGATCGCGCCGTTCACGTTCGACGCCTCGTCGCTGAGGAGCCAGGTGATGAGCGCGGCGACCTGCTCGGGGCTCGCCGGCGCGGGCACGACGGTCTGCAGCACCGGCCCGAGGACGGCCGGGGCCAGCCGGGAGCGCATCGGCGCCTCCATGCCGGTCAGCACGCCGCCGGGCGCCACCGCGTTGGCCCGCACCCCCTGGCCCTTGTGCATGACGGCGGTGCTGCGGGTCAGGCCGATCAGCGCGTGCTTGGAGGCGGTGTAGGCGGCGCCGGCAGCCGCACCCCGCAGGCCCGCCTCGGAGGTGACGTTGACGATCGCGCCGCCGCCGGCCTCGACCATGCGCGGCAGCACCGCGCGGGTCAGGCGCATCGGGGCGGTGACGTTGACGGCGAGGACCTCCTCCCAGGTGGTGTCGTCCACCTCGGACGGGGCCAGGAAACCGTCCATGACCCCGGCCACGTTCGC
Organism: Kineococcus esterisolvens; assembly: GCF_050871405.1. Taxonomy (NCBI): domain Bacteria; kingdom Bacillati; phylum Actinomycetota; class Actinomycetes; order Kineosporiales; family Kineosporiaceae; genus Kineococcus; species Kineococcus esterisolvens. Next base: position 69,213 of record NZ_JBJLRI010000005.1, on the reverse strand, counting down.
CAGCCCGTGCACGCGCTCGCCCGCGACGGCCAGCACGCGCTGCACGTCCCCCTCGCGGGTGACGTCGCCGGCGACCGGCACCAGGTCCAGGTCGGCGTGCTCGGCCGCGAAGCGCTCCAGCGCCTCCGCGGCGACGTCGGTGACGACCACCCGCGCGCCCTCGCGCGCCAGGCGCAGCGCGGTCACCCGGCCCATCCCGCCCGCCGCGCCGGTGACGACGACGGTCCGCCCGGCGAAGCGCCCGTGCAGCACCCCGGGCGGAGGGGGGTCCCTCACCGCGGCGGGGTCGGTGGGGAACTCCGGCGCGGCGGGGTTCGCGCCCGGGGCGGGGGTCTCTCGCACGGTGGTGCCTCCTTCGTCGGGCCACGGCAGCGGTGCGCGCGGCGCGCCCGTGCATCACAGCACCCCGCGGGGAGGGGCGCGGACGGGGCCGGCACCGCCCGCGCCCGCACCCGTCCGGGGGAGGCGGGGTCAAGCCGTCGTCGCGGGGAGCCGACGGTGGAGCGTGACCACCAGCCGCGCCGTGTGGAGCGCCCGTGCGACCTGGCTGCTGCTCGCCGTGGTCCTGGCCGCAGCGGTGCTGGTGCAGGCCGTCCCCGCCTGGCGGGCACCGGCGGTGCTCGTCGTCCCGACCGCCTCGGTGCTGGTGATCGGGGTCGGCGTGGCGCTGCACCGCCCGCGCGGGGCCGCGTGGTGGCTGGTGGCGCTGATGCTGGCGGCGTGGGGTGCCGGTGCGTGCCTGGGACGGTTCCACCCGGCCCCCGGGGTCGCGAGCGGCCTCCTGTGGGCCGGTCAGGCGGTGGCGGCGGGGATCGTGCTGCACGTGGTGCGCGGGCGCACCGGTGGCCGCGACCCCTCGCCCGGCGGCCGGCTCGACCTCGTCGTCATCGCCGCGGTCCTGACGCTGGTCGGCGCCCAGCTGGTGGCGGTGGTGCTCGCCGACCACGACGACGTGGCGGGCGTCCTGGTGGCCAGCCTCGACGTCGCCCTGCTGGGGCTGCTGCTGCGCTTCGCCGTCTCGCGCCGCGCCCTGCCGGTCAGCTCGTGGCTGCTGCTCACCGCCTCGCTGCTCACCGTGCTCTACGACCTGACCTGCGCGCTGAGCGGTGGCCGCCCGGCCCCGCCCGGCCACCCGGTGCAGAGCCTGGGGCTGGTGTCCCTGGCCCTGTTCGCGGTCGCCGCGCTGCACCCGTCGATGACGGCGGCCTTCGCCGCCGAGACGTTCGCGCGCCGCCGCAGCCCCTCGGCGGCCCTGCTGGGGCTGCTGCCCCTGGTCACGGTGCCCGCGGCGCTGTGGTGGGTGGCGCAGGCCCGCGGCGTCCCGGGCCTGCCGGGCTGGTCCGTGCCGGTGACCGGCACGCTCGTGGCGGGACTGTGCCTGCTGCGGGCCGCGGCCGCCCTGCGCGCCAGCGAGCACCTGGCCGAGCACGACCCGCTCACCGACCTGGCCAACCGGCGCGGTCTCGCCCGCGTGCACGCCGAGCGGGCCGCGCAGGAGCCGTGCGCGCTGCTGCTGCTGGACCTGGACGACTTCAAGCAGGTCAACGACGCCCACGGCCACGATGTCGGCGACGCCCTGCTGCTCCAGGTGAGCGAGCGGCTCCTGGCGGCCACCGGCCCGGACGAGCTGGTGGCTCGGCTGGGCGGGGACGAGTTCGTCGTCCTGGCCGCCGCCGCGAGCGCCCGGGACGTCGCCGAGCGCGTCCTCGAGCAGTTGCGCGACCCCGTCGTCGTCGGCGGCCTCGTGCTGCGCACCGGGGGCAGCGTCGGCGCCGCGCTGCCCGACGCCGGGCCGCCGGGTCCGCTGGCCGAGCAGCTCACCCGCGCCGACGTGGCGATGTACGCGGCGAAGACGTCCGGCGGTGACCGCGTCGCGACCTACCACCCCGCCATGCGCGAGGAGGTGGCCCGCCGCTACGCCCTCAGCACGCAGGTCCGCCGGCTGCTGGCGGGGCGGGCCCCCGACGTCGGGCAGCTGGAGGTGCACCACCAGCCGCTCGTGGACCTGGCCTCGGGCCGGGTGGTCGGTGCCGAGGCCCTGGTGCGCTGGCGCCACCCGGAGCACGGACTGCTGCCGCCCGACGCCTTCCTGGCCCTGGTCAGCACGAACGACCTGGACGCGCAGCTGGACGACGTCGTGCTGCACGAGGTGGTGCACCAGCTGGCCCGCTGGCGCGACCAGGGCCGGCGGGAGCTGCCGGTGGCGGTGAACCTGACGCGCCGCAGCCTGGAGGACCCGGCGCTGGCCGGGCGCGTCCTGTCCCTGCTGGCCGACGCGGGCGTGCCCGCGTCGCAGCTGCACCTGGAGATCACCGAGCACCAGCAGGTGTCGGAGGACGGTCCGGCCGCGGCGTCGCTGGCCGGCCTGCGCGCCGCGGGGGTGGAGATCCACCTGGACGACTACGGCACCGGGTACACGTCCCTGGGCTACCTGCGCCGCTTCCCGGTGCAGGTGCTGAAGCTGGACCGCTCCGTGGTGAGCGCGGTCACCGGGGACGGTGCCCAGCTCGTCGCCGGCGTCCAGGCCATGGCCGCCGCGCTGGACCTGCAGGTCGTGGCGGAAGGGGTGGAGACGCCCGCGCAGCGCGCGCGCCTGGTCGAGCTCGGCGTGCGCTTCGGGCAGGGCTACCTGTTCTCGCGCCCGCTGCCCGCGCGCGAGTACGCCGAGCGCGTGCTGGGCCCGGCCCGGGCGCACGGACCGGCCGCGGTGGGCGCCGACCCCGCGCCCGGGTTCGCCCCGGTCCGCTGAGCCGCGGCCGGACCCGCCCGCGCCGCCGGCCGCGGTGGCCGGCGGCGCGGGCGGGGCCGGCCGGCGCCGGGCGGGGTCAGTGCTTGAGGCTGCCCAGCAGGCCCTTGGCCACCTGGCCGGCCTTCTGGTCCTCGCCCTGCTGGGCACCCATGACCAGCAGCACGCCGGTCAGGGCGGGGATGGTCCACTGCAGCACCTTCAGCCGGCGCTGCGCTGCGGCGACGTCCTCGGGGGTGCCCTCGGCGGGGTCGACCCCGGAGGCGGCGGGGGCGTGGGAGTCCTTGCCCAGCTTCGCGCCCTGGGAGCCGGAGTAGGCCGTCACACCCATCGCGGCCAGCGTGATCGCCGCCTTCACCACGGTGTTGCCGCGCGTGCCGGCCTGTCCGGCCACCCGGCCGCGGTTGCCGAGGATGAGCCCGACGCCGCCGATGCCGTGCACCGCGATCGCGGCGGCGTTCACGGGCGCCCAGCGAGCCCAGCCGGCGGTGGCGACGTGCGTGCGGTCTGCGGGGTCCGAGACGGCGGCGGAGGCGCCGTTGAGGCCGACGGCCCCGAAGAGCGAGCCGCCGAACCAGGCGGCCAGGCCGATGTCGTGCATGGAGCGGATCAGGGTCTGACGTTCGGACACGGGGAACCTCCCTGGAGCAGTCCCGCCATCCCTGCGGGCGCAGGCCTGAGCGGGGTGGTGTGGAAGCGCCCAGGCTCTCGCAGGAGCGCCCGGCCCGCCCGCTGAACCACGTGCCGGCGACCCGCGCCCACCACGGGGCCCGCCCGCTGCCGGCTACCGCGCGGGCGGGGGCTCGCCCAGGGTGCTCAGCCGGGCCGGCTGCCCGTAGCGGCGCACGATGCGGTCGTGCTCGGCGACGAGCACGAGCTCCAGCCCGACCCCGGCCTCGGCCATGGACCGCGCCAGGTGCCGGGGCAGGGCCTCGCCGTCGTGCAGGGACGCGACCTGCCGCCGCTGCGCCGGGGACGCCGCCGCCCACCACGACAGCAGCGCGCCGTCCCGTCCACCTGCCGTCGTCGAGTCCACCACCCCAGTGTCGGGCCCGGGCCGCCCCGCCGCGAGCGGCGGCGGGGCGGGTGCGGCGAACGGGTGGGAATCCGGCGGGTGCGCGAGCCGGTCCGGCGCCAGCTGTTCCCAGGGGGTCGCCGCGTGGGGGACACTCGAACCATGTCCCCCCGCGCGAGTGCGACCCGGCGTCACCTCCCGACGAGCCCGTTCGCCCCTGCACCACCGCGGCCGCAGGCGGAGGATTTCGCTCCCGACGACCGCGTCACCCACGACCGGCACGGCATGGGCACCGTGGTGTCCATCGGTGCCGACGAGTGGGTCACCGTCCGCTTCTCCTCCGGCGAGGTCCGCCAGGTGAACGGGCTGAAGCTGAACAAGCTCTGACCGGCTCCGGGGTGCCGACCCCGTAGCATTCGCTGAGTGAATGAGCAGCTACCCAGCGTGACAGCGGTGGGTGCTTCGTCCCCCGGGCCGGGCGCCACCGCGGCCCCCCGCGGCGAGAGCCGCGACACCCGGGTCGCCATCGAGGCCGCGCTGCTGCCCTCCCTCTTCGACGGCGAGTCCGTCGCCGTCATCGCCGTGGACCGCGACGGCCTCGTCACCGCCCTGACCCCCGGCGCCGAGGTGCTGCTCGGCTACTCCGAGAGCGACCTGCTCGGCGAGCCCCTGCACGAGCGGCTGCACCACCAGCGCGCGGACGGCCGCCCCCTCGCCCGCGAGGACTGCCCCGTCGTCGCCGCTCTCGCCGCCGCCCGTCCCGCCTCCGAGCACGAGGACGTCCTGGTCCGCGAGGACGGCTCGCTGCTGCTCGTCTCCTGGGCGTTCGCGCCCGTCGTCCTCGCCCGCACCCTCACCGGCGGGGTCCTCACCTTCCACGACGTCCACGCCCAGCGCGACGAGGCCTCGCGCCGCGGTCGGCGCCTGGTGCTGGCCGAGGCCGCCAACCTGCGCCTGACCCTGCTCGCCGACGTCTCCCAGCTCCTGGCCGAGGCCCCCGCCGACCTGCACCCCGCGCTGGAGGCGCTCGCCCGGCGCGTCACCCCGGCGCTGGCGGACTGGGTGGCGATCGACCTGCTGGAGCAGGACGGTGCCCGCGCCCGCCGGGTGGCGCTGGTGCACCACGACCCGGTCGTCCAGGAGCGCCTGCGCGCCGAGCTGGGCCCGCTGCCGCCCCTGGAGGCGCAGGCGCGCAGCCCCCTGGCGGCGGTCCTGCTGGGTGGCCCGCTGCGGCACGTGCGGGACTTCGCCGCCCTGGACGACCCGGCCGACGCGTCGTGGACCGAGCGCCTCTCGCTCGTGCGCTCCCTCGGCGCCACCGAGGGGATCGTCGCGCCCCTGCGGGCCCGGGGACGCACCCTCGGGGCGCTCACCCTGGTGCGCACCGGAGCGGGCCGGCCCTTCCGGGACGAGGACGTCGCGTTCGTCGCCGACCTCGCCGGGCGGGCGGCCGCCACGGTCGACACCGCCCGGCTCCTGCAGGGCCAGCAGCACCGCGCCGAGCAGATGCAGCGGGCCCTGCTGCCGGAGCTGCCCGAGCGGATCGGTGGGCTGCGGCTCGCGGGGCTGTACCGGCCGGCCAGCGACCTCGCCCAGGTCGGCGGCGACTGGTACGACGCGTTCGCGCTCGCCGACGGCAGCGTCGCCCTGGTCACCGGCGACGTCGCCGGGCACGACCTGCACGCCGCCACCCGCATGGGGGCGGTCCGGCACAAGCTGCGCGCGATCGCCGCGGACCGCGTCACCCGTCCCTCGGAGGTCCTCACCCGCCTGGACCGGGTGCTGCAGCGGTTCGCCCCCGAGGACGTCGTCACCCTGGTCCACGCCCGCGTGCGGCCCGGCCCCGGCGGGTGGAGCGCCGAGTGGTCCTGCGCGGGGCACCCGCCGCCGCTGCTGCTGGTGCCCGGCGCCGGACCGCGCTTCCTGCAGGCCGAGGCCGACCTGCCCGTCGGGGTCGCCGACCTGCCGCGGCACGACTCGCACGCCGCGCTGCCCGCGGGGGCGGTGCTCGTGTTCTACAGCGACGGGCTCGTCGAGCACCCCGGCGAGTCCCTCACCGAGGGCCTGCAGCGGCTGCAGCGGGCCGCCGCGGGCCTGGAGCGCGAACCCCTGGACCGGCTGTGCCGGGAACTGCTGGAGTGCGCCGCCCCCAGCGGCGAGGACGACATCGCCGTCCTCGCCGCGCGCCTGGGGACCCCCGACGCGCCCGCCCCCCCACCGGGGCAGGAGCTGTCCCGGGTGCACCTCGCGAACCTGCCGCTGCACCTGGGCACGCAGTTCGTCCAGCACACCGAGGGGCTCCTGCGGGAACTGGCGCTGCTGCGCGCCGGAGCCCGCCGCACCTCCGCACCCGCTCCGCCGCAGCGCCTGCTGGACCTCTCGGCGGAGCTGCAGAGCACCTACGCGCGCCTGCTGGCGCGGCCCACGGAGGTCGTGGCCGCCGCCGCGGAGGCCGGCCGGGAGTCCTGCGACGTCACCTACCACGTGCCGGCCGGTGCGTCCGCCCTGGCGGACCGCCTGCTGACCGCCCTGGAGGAGGCCGACGACTTCTGCCGAGCGCAGGAGCACCTGCTCACCCTGCCCCCGGCGCCCGCGCTCGTCGCCTACCGGGACTGGCTCCTCGGGGAGTTCGCGCACCAGCTCGCGGGCGGGGCGCCCCGGCCCTGGCGCCGGCCCGGACCGGTGGACCCGGGGGCCGGGGGCGGGGCGTGGCGCCCCGCGGGGCCGGCCCTGCACCTGGAACCGGAGGCCGGCGCCGTCTCCGCCGCCCGCCGGCACGTGCGCCGGGTCCTGCGCGACGCCGGGGCGCAGGAGCTGGAGGAACCCGCGGAGCTGGGCGTCTCCGAACTCGTCACCAACGTGGTCCTGCACGCCCGCACCACCGCCACCGTCAGCGTCCGGACCGCGCCCGGCGGGCGGGTGCGCATCGAGGTGGCCGACTCCTCCGGCACCCCCGTGCAGGAGCGCCGCTTCGGCCCGGGCGCCGAGACGGGCCGCGGGCTGCGGCTGGTGGGGTCGGTCTCCACCGCCTGGGGCGTCGAGGAACCGCCGGTGGGCGGCGGACCGGGCAAGGTGGTGTGGTTCGAGCCGCGCCCGGACGCCGGCGGACCCGGCTCCCCGGAGGAGGAGTGGGCCGCCGACCTCGCGGACCTGCTCTGAGGGGCCGGGGGCGACCGCGCCGTCCCCGCGCCCCCTTCCCGTACGGTGCGGCGGGAGGCGACGACGCAGCGTGCGGCGACGCAGCGGGCGACGACGAGGAGGACCCCGATGACCGGACGGGCGCTGGTGCTCGTGGGCCGCGGCCGCTACCAGGACCGGTGGCACGACGACGCGGCCACCGGGCACCTGCTGGCGGGTGCGCTGGCCGCGGCGGGGCTGGAGCCCGAGGTGCGCGGCACGGCCCCGGCCGCGCTCGACGACGCCGACGGGCTCGCCCTGCTCGCCGTCGTCGCCGGCACGGGCCGGGTCGACCCCGGCTGGGACGGCGACGACGAGGCGTGGGCGCCGTTCCACGCGAGGCTCGCCGCGTTCGTCACCGGGGAGGGGGTCCCGCTGCTCGCCCTGCACCAGGCCGCGAACACCTTCACCGACGCCCCCGGCTGGGCGGCGCTCGTCGGCGGCCGGTGGGTCCCCGGGCGCTCGACGCACCCGCCCATCGGGCCGGCGACCTTCCGCCCCGTCCCGGGCGAGGAGCACCCCGTCACCGCCGGTCTCGACGCCGTCGAGGCGTTCGACGAGCGCTACTGCCTGCTGGAGCCCGAGCCGGGGACGCGGGTCCTGCTGACCACCGAGCACGACGGCACCGAGCACCCGGTCGTGTGGCAGTCCGGCGGTCCGGGCCGCGTGCTGTACGACGCGCTCGGCCACGACCCCCGCTCCTACGACAGCCCCTCGCGGCGGGGGCTGCTGCAGCGCGAGGTCGCCTGGCTGCTCGGCGCCCACCGGGCGTGACGAGCCGCTGGAACCCGGTGGGACGTCGTGGAACACGGGGCGGGGGCCCGCGCGTTGCACCGGCACCGGACGACGCCGTCACCAGGGGGACCGCATGCGCACCACCGCGACCACGCTGACCTTCGCCGCGCTGATCGCGGCGCTGTCCGCCGTGGGCGGCTCGCCGCAGGCGGCGGTGGAGGGCACCCGCGTGGTCAGCGGGGTGCCCGACCCCGGGAGCCAGGAGGACGTGGGACCGGCGACGCAGGGCTGAGCGCCCCACCGCTGCTCCCGGGCGCGTGGCGGGGTGCCGCCCCGGTCGTCACGGTCGGTGGACGCGGCACGTCGTCGGGTCCACCGCCGGGTGGACGTGAGGACCGTGCCGGGGGAGGACGCGGTGGGCACCCCCCGTGCGTGAGGGTGGTGCCGTGGACACCGCTACCCGCGACGCACCGGCGCCCACCTCCCCGGAACGCACCCCGTCCGCCCCGTGCGTGCCGGCAGCGCCCCGGCGGGCCCCCGGGGGGCGGGCGCTGCCGCGCTTCGTGCTGGCCGGCCTGGCCGGCAACGCCGCCCACGCGGTGGTGTTCCTGCTGCTGGGGGCGTGGGCGCCGCTCCCCGTGGCTGCGGTGAACGTGTCCGCCACGGTGGTCTCCACGCTCGTGGCCAACGAGCTGCACCGCCGGTTCACCTTCCGCGCCGCACCGGGCACCCCCTGGTTCGCCGGGCACGGCGTCGGTGGCGCCGCGGCGGTCGCCGGCCTGGTGCTGAGCACCTCGGCGCTGACCGCGTGGCACCACCTGGTGCCGGGGGCGGGCGACCTCAGCGGGCTGCTGGTCGTGCACGTCGTGACCGGGCTGGTCGGCCTGGTCAACTTCCTCGTGCTGCGATCGGTGCTGCGCAGCCCGGTGGCCGTTCCCCGGCAGGGGCGTCCCGGTGGGTAGCGTCGGGCTGTGACCCGTCCCGACCCCGCCGCGTGAGCGAACCCTCGACCGAGCGGCGGCGGGGATCGTGGCGGCGCCTGCCCGCCGGCGTGCGCCTGCTGCTGGCCAGCCAGCTCGCCTTCAACGTCGGTTTCTACCTCGTCGTGCCCTTCCTGGCCGTGCACCTGTCGCAGGACCTGGTGATCGCGGGCTGGCTCGTCGGCGTCGTGCTCGGGGTGCGCACCTTCAGCCAGCAGGGGCTGTTCCTCATCGGCGGTGCCCTGACGGACCGCTTCGGCGTGCGCCGCGTGCTCCTGACCGGTTGCGCGGTGCGCATCGCCGGTTTCTGCGTGCTGGGGTGGGCGACGTCGCTGCCCGGTGTGTTCGCCGGGACGGTGCTGACGGGTTTCGCGGCCGCCCTGTTCTCCCCGGCGGTGGAGACCGGACTGGCCCACGAGGGCCGGCGCCTGGAGGACGCCGGCGGCGTCACCCGCGCGGAGCTGTTCGCGCTGGACGCCGTCGTCGGCAAGGTCGGCTCCCTGCTCGGCCCGGCACTGGGCGCGGCGCTGCTGGGGGTGGACTTCACCACCACCTGCCTGGTCGCCGCGGCGATCTTCGCCGTGGTGCTCGCGGCCAACGCCCGGTGGGCCCCGCGCGAGGGTGCTGGGGCGCCGCGGGAGGTGTCGGTGTCCGCGGGGTGGGGCGCGGTCCTGCGGAACCGCCGGTTCCTGGTGTTCACGGGCCTGTACTCGACGCTCCTGCTGGCCTACAACCAGATGTACCTGGCCCTGCCGGTGGAGCTGGAGCGCGCCACCGGCTCGCAGGAAGCGCTGGGAGCCGCGTTCGTGCTGGCGGCCGTCGTGACCGTCTGCCTGCAGGTGCCGCTGGCCCGCTGGGCGCGCCGGCGCGGGCCGGCGACCGCGCTGCCGCTGGGGTTCACCGTCACCGCCGCCGCGTTCGCCCTGGTGGCCGCCGCGATCGCGCTGCCCGTGCCGGGGTGGGTGCCCGCCCTGGCCCCCGCGGCGGGTTTCGTGGTGCTGCTGCACCTGGGCTCGGCGCTGGCGGGGCCGGTGGCGCGCGACCTCGTCCCTCCGCTGGCCGGTGAGCGGCACGTCGGCGCCCACTACGGGGCCCTGGCCTCCGCCGGCGGGCTGGCGGTCCTGCTGGGCTCGGCGGGAGCCGGTGCGCTGCTCGAACCCGGCGCCGTCACGCCGTGGGCACTGCTGGCGCTGCTGCCGCTGGCGTCGGCCGCCGGTCTCGCCGTCCTCGCCCGCGCGGTGCCGGTGCCAGCGCCGAGGCGCTGACCGCCAGCACCGACAGCGCCACCAGCGAGGCGGCCGGCGCCAGCACGACCCACGGGGCGCGCTCGACGTACGGCACGCCCTCGGCGAGCACCAGGCCCCAGTCGGGCGTCGGCGGCTGCGGGCCCAGTCCCAGGAAACCGAGCCCCGCCAGGGCCAGCGCGACGCCCGGCAGGCGCAGGAACGCGTTGCGCAGCACCGGCCCGGCGACCATCGGCAGCACGTGCACGAGCAGGGCCCGTGCCCGTCCGACACCCAGCACGGGCAGCACCCGCACGTGCGGTTGCGCGTTCGCCTCGGCCACCAGCGCGGAGGTGTGCGAGGCCAGGGGGGCCCAGCTGACCAGCAGCACGGCGATCGCGGCGCCGGTGGCCGACGGCCCGGTGACGGCGGCGACGAACAGCCCGGAGATCACCGGGGGAGCGGCGTTGGCGACCTCCACCGGCCCGGCGGTCAGGTCGGGCGTGAGCCCCGCCAGCAGGCCCACGACGTAGCTGGCCAGGCAGACCAGCACCGCGGTGGCGATCGTGGTGCCGGCGCCCTGCCCGAGCCGGGCCAGCAGGTCGCGACCGGAGGCGTCGGCGCCCAGCAGCAGGTCCGCCGACGGCGCGGTGAGCCGCCCGCGGTCGGCGGCGTAGGGGTCCCCGGCGAACCCGCCCACCACGAGGGCGGCGAGGAGCACCAGCGCGGCCAGCGGCACGAGCCGGTCCCGGCCGCGCACCGCGTGCCCGGAGGAGGGGATCACCAGCCCGCCGGCGCGCGCGGCGCGGCCCAGGACGAGGCGGCGCACCAGGTCGGTCGCCACGCCGAGCAGCGCGCCCAGCGCGATGAGCGCGAGCATCCCGGCCTGCAGCACCGGCAGGTCCTGCGTCTGCGCCGCCCCCAACGTGGTGCGGCCCAGGCCGGGGATCGCGAAGACCCGCTCGACCGCGACCGCCCCGCCGACCAGCCCGACGACCACCAGGCCCACCTGCGGCAGCACCGGCGGCACCGCCCGCAGCAGCACCCCGCGAGCCAGCGCACCGCGCGGGGCGCCCGCAGCCGTCCACGTCGTCACCCACGCCTCCGCGCCGGAGGTGGCGACCGCGTCGGCGATGAGCCGGCCCACGAGGCCGCCGGCGGGCAGGCCCATCGCCAGCGCCGGCAGCACCGCGCTGGACCACCCCGACCAGCCGTAGGGCGGGAACCAGCCCACCCACACGGCCAGCACGACGAGCAGCGCGGTGGCCAGCAGGAACTCCGGCAGCGCGGTCAGCGCCGCCGCGGCGGCGCCCGAGGTGCGCCGCGGCGCACCGCGCAGCACGCCCGCCAGGGACGGGGCCACCACGGCGGCGGTCACGGCCAGCACCACGGCGAAGGAGAACGCCATGAGCGTCACCGAGACCCCCAGCGCCGACAGCACCCCGGGCAGCACCTCGGCGCCGCTGACCCAGGAGGTGCCGAGGTCGCCGCGCACCGCGCCGCCGGCCCAGCGGACCAGCAGGGCCAGCGGGCCGTCGGCCAGGCCGAGCTGCTCGCGCACCGCCGCCAGCGCCTCCGGCGTGGCCTCCTGCTCGGCGGAGCGCCCGCGCAGCACGGTGAGCGCCGGGTCGCGCCCGGACAGCCACGGCAGCAGGCCGACGACGGCGACGACGGCGACGACGGTCAGCACCCGCGAGAGCGGGCGCACCAGGGTCCGGGGGGCGAGCGGCACCGGCGGGCGCATCAGCGGGGAGCGGTCTCGGCGGTGACGAGCTCGCGCTCGCGGGAGTCGCGCGCCACGCCGGTGAAGTCGCCGGACTCGCCCTGGACCACGCGCTCGTGCAGCATCGGGATCGCCGCGTCGGACTCCAGCACCAGCCGCTCGGCCTCGAGGATCGCCGCGCGGCGCGCCTCGCCCGTGGGGGTCTGCGCGGCGCGCTGCAGGGCGGCGTCGATCGCCGGGTCGCACAGCTGCGCGATGTTGAACGACCCCTCGCAGGCGAAGTCGGAGTACATGTAGGCGACCGGGTCCCCGGAGTCCAGGACGGTCGCGCGCGACAGGATGAACGCGTCGAACGCACCGGCCAGCGCGTCGGACTCGATCTGCGAGTACTCGCGCACCACCTGGCGCACGGTGAAGCCGGCGGCCTCCAGCTGCTGCTGCAGCTGCACCGCGACCTCGGGCAGCTCGGCGCGGTCGGTGAACGTCGCCAGCACGACCTCCGCGCCCGCGGGGTCGCCCGCGGGGGTCTCGGTGCGTTCCGGCCGGCCCTCGGCCGCCCACGGCAGCGCCGGGCCGAGCAGGCCCTGCGCGACGTCGGCGCGGCCCTCGTAGACGGTGTCCACGATCGTCCCTCGGTCGACCGCGTCGCGGGCGGCGGCGCGGACCGCGGGGTCGGTGAACGCGCCGCGCTCGGTGTTCAGGTAGAGCGTGTTCGTGCGCGGCATCGGCACCTCGAAGACCTGGTCCTCGTCCAGCAGGGAGGCCTGCGAGACGGGCACGGCCTCCACGACGTCGGCCGTGCCGGTGCGCAGGGCGGCAGCGCGGGCGGTGCCGTCGGGCACGAAGGCCACGTCGATCCCGGCGGCGCTCGCGACCCCGCCCCAGTAGCCGTCGTAGCGGTCCAGCGTGGCGCTGGAGGTGCCGTCCACGGCGACGAGCTCGAACGGGCCGGTGCCGTGGCCGACGGGGTCGACGGTGCCGTCGGGGCGGTACGCGGCAGCGGCCAGGATCGACAGCTGCGGGCTGGAGAGGCGTTGCGGCACGAGGGGGTCCACGTCGGCGGTGCGCACGAGCACGGCGCCGGCGGGGTCGGCCGGGTCGGCCTCGACGGTCATCTCCACGCCGTCGAGGATGCGGGGCTTCGGGCTGGCCCGCGTGGCGGCGGTCAGCGCCGCGACGACCTGCTCGGTCGTCAGGTCGGTGCCGTCGTGGAACGTCACGCCCTCGCGCAGCTCGAAGCGCCACGTGCTCGGGGCGACCTGCTCCCAGGCGGTGGCCAGCGCGGGCCGGGCGTCGCCGGCCTCGTCGAGCGCGACGAGGGTCTCGGCGGTCGACCAGCGCGACAGCTTGAACGCGTCGTCGCTGAACGGGGTCAGCCCCGAGCGCGGCGGCTGCATGTGGACGACGCTGATCCGCTCACCGCCGGCCGCGGCGGCGCCGGTGGGACCGCCGCCCTGCGGGGCGGAGAAGCAACCGGACAGGAGCAGGGCGCTGACGCCGACGACGGGCAGGGTGGAGCGGACGCGCACCGGTTTCCTCCAGGGCTCGGGGGCGGGGGTGAGGGGTTTCGCCGGGTTCAGGGCAGGTCGGGCAGCAGGGGCACGGCGTCCACGAGGGCGCGGGCGGCCGGGTGCCGCGGGGTGACGAGCAGTTCGGCGGTGGGGGCGTCCTCCACCACGCGGCCGTCGGCGAGCACGAGGGTGCGTTCGCACAGCGCGGCGACGGCCGCGACGTCGTGCGAGACCAGGAGCAGGGCGCTGCCGCGCTGCTCGGAGACGCTGCGCAGGGTGTCCAGCACGAGGGCGCGCAGCGGCAGGTCCAGCCCGCTGACGGGTTCGTCGGCCAGCAGCAGCCGCGGGTGCAGCACCAGGGCGCGGGCGATGGCGACCCGCTGCGCCTGGCCGCCGGAGAGCTCCCGGGGGCGGGCGTCGCGGCGGTCGGCGGGCAGGCCGACGAGGTCGAGCGCGTCCTCGACGAGCCGGGCGGCGCGACCGCGCTCCCCGGGCGTGCCCAGGCGGTGCACCGGCAGCGCCACCAGCTCGCGCGCGCTCGCGCGGGGGTCGAGCGTCGTGGCGGGGTCCTGGGGGACGTGCTGCACGAGGCGGCGGTACCAGCGCAGCCGTCGCGCCGGGCCCGGCCGGACGGCGCGCCCCTCGCAGGTCACGGTTCCCGCGTCGGGGTCCTCCAGCGCCAGCAGCGCCCGCAGCAGGGTCGTCTTGCCGGCGCCGGACTCGCCGACCAGGCCCACCCGCTCGCCCGGGGCGATGCTCAGGTCCACCTCGCGCAGCACGTGCCGGGACAGGCCGGTGCACGTCAGCAGCGTCACGACGTCACCGCGCGTGCGCCCGCGGAGGCGCCGGGGCGGGTGGGCAGGTGCCGCTCGACGGCGCGGGCCGCGGTGAGCAGTTCGCGGGTGCGCTCGTGCGCCGGCGCGGCCAGGAAGTGCTCCAGCGGGGCGTGCTCGACCACGCGCCCCTCGTCCAGGACGACGACCTCCTCGCACAGCGCGGCGGCCACGGCGACGTCGTGGGTGACGAGGAGCAGCGCGCGCCCGGGGCCGGGACCGGTGCGCTCGCGCAGCAGGTCCAGCACCCCGGCCTGGGTGACGACGTCGAGGGCGGTGGTGGGCTCGTCGGCCACCAGCAGCGCCGAGGGCGTGGCCAGGGCCAGGGCCAGGCAGACGCGCTGGCGCTGCCCGCCGGACAGCTCCGAGGGCAGCGCGGCGGCGATCCGCGCGGGTTCGCGGAACCCCAGCGCGCGCAGGGTCTCGAGCACCGCGGTGCGCGCGGCGCGGCGCGTGCCGGGCACCGGCAGCGCCAGCTGGCGCCCGACCGGCAGCAGGGGGTGCAGCGCGCCGGCGGAGTCCTGGCGCACCGTTCCCGGGCGCAGCCGCGCGGCGCGGCGCGCGGCGGGCACGCCGAGGACCTCCTCCCCGTCGAGGCGCACGCTCCCCGTGGCGCGCAGCGCCGGCGGCAGCAGTCCCAGCACGGCGGCGGCGGTGAGCGACTTGCCCGAGCCGGAGGGCCCGAGCACGGCGACGCGACGGCCGGCGCCGACCGCGAGGTCGACCCCGTGCACCAGGTGGCCCGCGGCGCCCCGCACGCGCAGGGCGCGCACGTCGAGCAGCGTCACGTCGGGTCCTCCAGGCGGGGGTGGTGTCGAGCACCGCAACTGTAGACGATGACGGTAATGCTTCTCACCCTCACCGGGCCGCCCGGCGCCGCGGCCCGGTGAGGGGTGCCCGTCAGCCCTGCCGCGCCTTCCAGCGGGGGTTGCGCCTGTTGACCACGTGGACCTTGCCGTGCCGCCGCACGACGATGGAACCCTCCTTCCGCTTCAGGCTCTTGAGGGACGCGCGCACCTTCACCGTCCTGCTCCTCTCACCAGCTGGACTTCGTGACGCCGGGCAGCTCGCCCGCGTGGGCCATCTCCCGCAGCCGGACGCGTGAGATCCCGAACGTGCGCAGGGTCCCGCGGGGACGGCCGTCGACGGCGTCGCGGTTGCGCACCCGGGTGGGGCTGGCGTCGCGCGGCAGGCGCTGCAGCGCCAGGCGGGCGGCGGCCCGCTGCTCCTCGCTCGCGCTCGCGTCGAGCGCGGCGCGCTTGAGCTGCGCGCGGCGCTCGGCGTGGCGCTCGACGACGGCGCGGCGCTGGTCGTTCTTCGCGATCGCGCTCTTCTTCGCCACGCTCAGCGCTCCTCGCGGAAGTCGACGTGCCGGCGCAGCACGGGGTCGTACTTGCGGACGACCATGCGGTCCGGGTCGTTGCGGCGGTTCTTGCGGGTGACGTACGTGTAGCCCGTGCCCGCGGTGGAGCGGAGCTTGATGACCGGGCGCACGTCCTGGGGCTTCGCCATCAGAACGCCTCCCCGCGGGTGCGCAGGTCGGCCAGGACCGCCTCGATGCCGCGGCGGTCGATCGTCCTGATGCCGCGCGCGGACAGCGTGAGCGTCACGGTGCGCCCCAGCGAGGGCACGGAGTACTTCTTGCGCTGGACGTTGGGGTCGAAGCGCCGGCTGGTGCGCCGGTGCGAGTGCGAGACGGACTTGCCGAAGCCCGGGACGGCCCCGGTGACCTGGCAGCGGGCGGACATGCGTGTCTCCCTCCGGTGGGGTGCGGTTCCCGTGCACCCTACTATCGACAATGAGTCTCAACATCATCGAGGAGGAGAACCGTGAAGAAGGACCTGCACCCCGCCTACGGGTTCGTGGTGTTCCGCGACAAGTCCGCCGGAACCGCGTTCCTGTCGCGCTCCACGCTCGCCGGGCGCGGTGACCTGCCCACCGTCGAGTGGGAGGACGGCGCCACCCACCCGGTCTTCGACGTGGACGTCTCGGCCGCCAGCCACCCCTTCTGGACGGGCACCGCCCGGGTGCTGGACTCCGAGGGGCGCGTGGAGAAGTTCCGCCGTCGCTACGGGCGCCGCTGACCGGCCCCGCGGGTCCCGCTCACCGCGCGGGGCGCGCCCGCGGCCTGCCCCACGGCGATCCGGTGGTGCAGGCCCGCGGGGGCGGTCGCCAGGTCGGGTGCGGGCCCGGCCAGCCAGGTCAGCAGCGCGGCGACCTCCGTGGCCCCGAGCCGGCCGAAGCACAGCACCCGGGTCGGTGCGGAGGGTGCTTCCTGCAGACCCACCCCCACCTGGGCGCGGAACGGCAGGACGGTCCCGGCGTCCAGGTGCACGAGCACCAGCGCCCTCGAGCCCCGCACGACGCGGCGCAGCCGGTGCAGCAGGCCCACCTCCGGGTGCGCCACGAACACCCACCCGACGGAGTCGCCCGGGCCGGTCGGCGCGGTGCGGGGCGTGGTGCGGGGCGAAGGGCGGGGCGAGGCGTGCACGGGGTCCTCCGGGGGTCGTCTCGGGGCTGGCGCGGACTGGTACGGTCGACTCTAGACGAGAAACGTTCTCAATAGGAGGTTCGTGTGCACCCCCACCCGCTGCCCGTCACCGTCGTGACCTCCCTCGACCCGGTGCTGCGCGACGTGGCCACCGCGGCGGTCGTGTGCGACGTGCCCGGCGCGGCCGTGCTGCGCTACGACCTGGGACCCACCGCCGCCGACGGCCTGCGCCGGGTGGTCAGCGACCTCTCGGGCGTCGTCGAGGACGTGGTGGTGCCGCTGGAGCACACCTGCCTCGACTGCGCGCAGCGCGAGGACGTCCTGCCGACCGTCTCGGCCGTCGCCGCCTCCGGCCGCTGGCGCTCGCTGGTCCTCGCGCTGCCGGTGGGCGCCGAGCCCACCGCCCTGGTCCAGGCCCTGGCCGTCGGCGGGGAGAGCGCCGGGTGCGTCGCCGTCCGGGGCGTGGTCGCCGCGGTGAGCGGGGCGAGCCTCGAGGACGACCTGCTCGGCGACGCCCTGCTGGCCGAGCGCGGCCTGGCGGCCGGCGAGGACGACGACCGCGCCCTGGGCGAGGTGCTGGCCCACCAGCTCGACGAGGCGGACCTGGTGCTCACCGACACCGCGCTCGCGCCGCGCGCCGCGACCCTGCTGCGCCACCTGTGCGGGCCCCGGGTGCCGGTGACCCCGCTGGGGCGGACCGACGGTGCCGCGCTGACCCGAACCCTGCGCACCGCGCGCGGCGCCGGCCCCCGCAGCGACCTGCGCGCCGCGCGCCGCCATCCCGTCGCCGACACCGCGGAGGTGTGGACGCTGGAGCTCACCTCCCCGCGCGCCTTCCACCCCGGCCGGTTGCTGGAGCGCGTCGAGGACCTCGGCGCCGGGCGGCTGCGGGCCCGCGGGACCTTCTGGCTGTCCACCCGGCCGAGCACGGTGTGCGCGTGGGACGGCGCCGGTGGCCAGCTGAGCATCGGCGACCTGGGCACCTGGGGCCCGGGGGAGCGCCGCACCCACCTCGTCGTCACCGGCACCCGGGCCGACGACCGCGACCGGCTGCGCCGCGCCTTCACCGCCGTGCTGACCACCGAGCGGGAGGAGCGCGAGCGCGCCCGATCCTGCGCCCCGGGTGGCGGTGAGGACGGGTTCGAGCCGTGGCTGGGGTCGCGCGCCGGGCACCCCGCCGACCCCGGCGTCGTGGTCGAGTGAGACTCCGCCCGGCCGGTGCGCTACCGCCTGCCGGCCCGGCCGCCCTCCGCCCGCCGCGCCCCGCGCCCGCGAGGGGGGGCGGCGGGCGGACCGGTGGCTCACGCCACCGGTGGGGTTCAGCGCGGCGGGGCGCTCGCCTCGAACCGGCCGACGTCGCGCACGGCGCCCTTGTCCGCCGAGAGCGCCAGTGCCGCGTACGCCTTCAGCGCCGAGGAGACCCTGCGGGGGCGTGCCGCCGCCGGGCGGTAGCCCCGGCCCGCTTCGAGGGCGGCGCGGCGCTGCGCGAGGACCTCGTCGGGCACGTCCAGCCGCAGCACGCGGTTCGGGATGTCGATGACGACGGTGTCGCCGTCCTCGACGAGGGCGATGGTGCCGCCGGCGGCGGCCTCGGGGGAGACGTGCCCGATGGACAGACCGGAGGTGCCGCCGGAGAAGCGGCCGTCGGTGATGAGCGCGCACACCTTCCCCAGGCCGCGGCCCTTCAGGTACGAGGTGGGGTACAGCATCTCCTGCATGCCCGGCCCGCCGCGGGGACCCTCGTAGCGGATGACCACCACGTCGCCCGCGGTGATGCGGCCGGTGAGGATCGCCTCGACGGCGTCCTCCTGGGACTCGACCACGACGGCCGGGCCGGAGAACGTCCAGATCGACTCGTCCACGCCGGCGGTCTTCACGACGGCGCCGTCGGGGGAGAGGTTGCCGCGCAGCACCGCCAGGCCGCCGTCGGCGGAGTGCGCGTGGGCGACGTCGCGGATGCAACCGCCCTCGGCGTCCAGGTCGAGGCTCTCCCATCGCTCGGACTGCGAGAACGCCTGCGCCGAGCGCACGCACCCCGGAGCGGCGTGGAACATCTCCACGGCCTCGGGGGAGGGCGAACCGCCGCGCACGTCCCAGTTCTTCAGCCACTCCTCGACCGAGGCCGAGTGCACCGTGGTGACGTCGTGGTCGAGCAGGCCGGCGCGGTCCAGCTCGCCGAGGATCGCGGGGATGCCCCCGGCGCGGTGCACGTCCTCCATGAGGTACGTGCCGTTGGGGGCGACCTTCGTCAGGCACGGCACGGTCCGCGAGCGCTGCTCGATGTCGGCGAGGGTGTAGTCCAGCCCGGCCTCCTGGGCGGCGGCCAGCAGGTGCAGGATGGTGTTGGTGGAGCCGCCCATCGCGATGTCCAGCGACATGGCGTTGTCGAACGCGGCGCGGGAGGCGACGTCGCGGGGCAGGACGGTGGCGTCGTCCTGGTCGTAGTACCGCTTCGCGATGTCCACGACGGTGCTCCCCGCGTCCTCGTACAGCTTCCGGCGAGCGGTGTGCGTGGCCAGGATCGAGCCGTTGCCGGGCAGCGCCAGGCCGAGGGCCTCGGTGAGGCAGTTCATGGAGTTCGCGGTGAACATGCCCGAGCAGGAGCCGCAGGTGGGGCAGGCCGCTTCCTCGATGCGGGCGATGTCGGCGTCGGAGACCTCGGTGTTCACGGCGTCCGCGATGGCGGAGACGAGGTTCAGCCGGCTGCGCACGGTCCCGTCGACCAGGACGGCGCTACCGCCCTCCATGGGGCCGCCGGAGACGAACACGGTGGGGATGTTCAGGCGCAGCGCGGCCATGAGCATGCCCGGGGTGATCTTGTCGCAGTTGCTGATGCAGATCAGCGCGTCGGCGCGGTGCGCCTCGACCATGTACTCGACCGAGTCCGCGATCAGGTCGCGCGAGGGCAGCGAGTACAGCATGCCGTCGTGGCCCATCGCGATGCCGTCGTCGACGGCGATCGTGTTGAACTCGCGCGGCACCCCGCCCGCGGCCTTGACGGCGTCGGAGACGATGCGGCCCACCGGTTGCAGGTGGGTGTGGCCGGGGACGAACTCGGTGAAGCTGTTGGCGACGGCGACGATCGGCTTGCCGAAGTCCTCGCGCGCCACGCCGGCGGCGCGAAGCAGCGCGCGGGCGCCGGCCATGTTGCGGCCGTGGGTGACGGTCCGGGACCTCAAGGGGGGCACGGGACCACGGTGCGGGACCGCTGCGCCGACCGGAAGACGGCGCTGGTGCTAGTGCTGCCACTACTAGGATGGGGTGGTGAGCGGCGAGACCCGGCGGGGCGAACTGGGGGCCCTGCTCCGCAGTCGACGCGGCCAGCTCGGACCGGCCGACCTCGGCCTGCCGGCCGGGCCGCGCCGGCGCAGCCCGGGTCTGCGCCGCGAGGAGGTCGCGGCGCTCTCCGGCGTCTCGGTGACCTGGTACACCTGGCTGGAGCAGGGCCGCGACACCCACCCCTCCCGGCAGGTGCTGGACGCCCTCGCGCGCACCCTGCGGCTGTCGGAGGCCGAGCACGCGTACGTGCTCTCCCTGGCGGGCTACTCAGCGCCCAGGCCGTCCGCGGCCGCCGCGCCGCGCACGGCACCCGCGCACGTGCAGCGCCTGCTGGACGCCCAGGTGGGCCTGGCCGCCTTCGCGATCGCCTCGGACTGGCACATCGTCGGGTGGAACGCCGCCTACGCCGCGCTCTACCCCGGCATCGCCGAGGTGGCCGACGAGGACCGCAACCTGTTGTGGCTGGTCTTCACCGACCCGTCCGTGCGCCGACTGCTGCCGCGCTGGGAGGAGGACAGCCGCCGCTTCCTGGCGGAGTTCCGCGCCGAGGCCGGCCCCCGGCTGGGGGAGACCGGCGTCGCCGCGCTCGTGCAGCGGCTGCGCTCGGCCAGCGCGCGCTTCGAGGCGGGCTGGAGCGACCACGACGTGCGCGGCTTCACCTCCCGCGAGCGGCTGTTCCACCACCCGCGCACCGGCGACCTGCGGCTCGAGCACCACCAGCTGACGCCCGCCGACCACCCCGACCTGCAGGTCGTGGTGTACACGCCGATCGACGACGGGTGCACGCCGGCGCGGTGGGCGACGCTGCTGTGAGGACGCCGGGAGGGACGCCGCGGGCGCACCTGCTCGAACCGCACGTCACCGCGGAGCCCGTTCCCGGTGCGGTGGGTGCCGACGTCGAAGACCGTGGTGCCGGGCTCGGCGTGCTCGGCCCGATGAGCCCGCGCACGCCCGCCGCAGCGCGTGCCCCGGCGAGGATCGCCACCCGCCCTGGGCGGTCGTCGGAGAACTGGTCCAGGGGGACGGTGTTCGTGCCGTGCTCGCTCTGCACCGAGGTCACCGCGTCGAAGACCCCGGTCCGGTCCGTGCACGACCGGACGGACCGGGTTCTCGCCGCCGGCGGCACCGCCACGCGCGGGCGGGGTCTGGGTGGTGGTCACTGCCGCTCCCCCCGGAACTCGCCGATCCACTCGGACGTGGCCTTCAGACCGCCGAAGGTGTAGAAGTGCAGGCGCAGACCGCCGTGGCGCTGAGGGTCGTAGCGCTCGGTCAGGGTCCGGACGAAGGTGGCCGGTCCTGCGGTTCCCACGAGGTTGGTGATGGAGAAGCCGTACTTCTTCGCGATGCCTGCGCTGGTGCCCACGCCGAAGCGCTGGGCGTAGCCCAGCAGGCGTCGGATCCCGGCCGGGCCGGGTACGCCGATGCGCACCGGCAGGTCGATGCCTCGAGCGCGAACCTCCTCCAGCCAGGTGAACACCGGGTCGACGTCGAAGCCGAACTGGGTGGTGACGCTCCCGCGCAGGCCCTGCTCGCGCAGGGCGGTGGCCTTGGCCTCGATGGCCTGCCACAGGACGGGGTCGGTGATGTCCGGATGACCTTCGGGGTACCCGCTGACGCTGACGTGCCGGACGCCGTGCTGCTGCAGCAACCCGGAGCGGATCACCGCCAGGGAGTCCTCGTACGGTCCTGCCGGTGTGGGCGGGTCGCCACCCACGACGAAGACGTCGCTGCTGGCGCCGGCCCGCTGCAGCGCCTCCAGGAACGTCTGGAGCTCCTGAGCGGACTCCAGTCGGCGCGCGGAGATGTGCGGCACGGGGACGAAGCCGCAGTCGCGGACGGCCTCGGCCGCCGCGACGCGCATCTGCAGGTCCTCGTTGGCCAGGTGGGTGACGTTGATCCGCGTGCCGGGCGGGATCGCGGCACGAGCCTCCTGCAGTCGGGGGACGTCCTTTCCCGTCATCTCCAGGGAGAAGTCCTGCAACACGTCGTGCAGTGCTGCACCGGGTTCGGGGTGAACTGCTTCCACGATGCTCCTCGGGTGGTCATGGTGCCGTGCGCACTGCTCGTGGGGCGCGGCGGTCCTCCAACCGGCCGGAACCAGGAGTCGGGGTGGGTCTCGAAGGCGACGTCGTGGTCGCCGGCGCGTGCGCGGTGCTTCACCCCGTCCTGGGTGGCCGGCACCCCGGTGAGGGTGTGGCTGTCCTCGCCGTTGCGCAAGGGAACCCCGTCGCTGGTGATGAGACCGCGACTGGTCACCGGGATGAACCGCCTTGCCTGCCCGACCGCGGACCCGTCGTGCTGGAGCCGCCGGCGGCAGCCCCGGCTCCTCCGTCGGCCGGGTCGTCGGCGAGGGCCTTGAAGCGGCGCAGCCGCAGGCTGTTGGAGACCACGAACACCGAGGAGAACGCCATCGCCGCACCCGCGAGCATCGGGTTGAGCAGGCCGGCGGCGGCCAGCGGCAGGGCGGCGACGTTGTAGGCGAAGGCCCAGAACAGGTTGCCCTTGATGGTGCCCAGCGTCCTGCGCGAGAGCCGGATGGCGTCGGCGGCGGCCCGCAGGTCACCGCGGACCAGGGTGAGGTCGCTGGCCTCGATCGCCACGTCGGTGCCCGTGCCCATGGCCAGGCCCAGGTCGGCCTGGGCCAGGGCGGCCGCGTCGTTGACGCCGTCGCCGACCATCGCCACGACCCTGCCCCGCGCCTGCAGCCGCTTGACGACGTCGACCTTGTCGGCGGGCAGCACCTCGGCGATCACGGTCTCGGGGCCGGGGGCGATGCCGACCGCCTGCGCGACCGAGCGGGCGAGGGTGGCGTTGTCGCCGGTCAGCAGCACCGGGGTCAGGCCCAGGCCCCGCAGCCGGCGGACGGCCTCGGCGGAGGTCTCCTTGACGGCGTCGGCGACCACCAGGACGCCGCGGGCGGCGCCGTCCCAGCCGACCGCGACCGCGGTCCTCCCCTCGGCCTCGGCCGCGGCCCTCGCCCGTTCCAGGTCGTCGTCGAGCTGCTGGGACCGCTCGGCCAGCAGCCGGGGGCGCCCGACGAGCACCGCGTGGCTCCGCCCGTCGGTGGTGACGACGCCCTGCACGCCCAAGCCCTCGACGTTGGTGAAGCCCTCCACGGCCGGCAGGGTGCCGACCCGGTCCCGGGCGCCCTCGGCGACGGCCCGGGCGACGGGGTGCTCGGAGGCGTCCTCCAGCGCACCCGCGAGCCGCAGCACCTGGAGCGGGTCCTCACCGGCGGCGGGGACGACGTCGAGCAGGGTCATCTTCCCGGTGGTGACGGTGCCGGTCTTGTCCAGCACGACGGTGTCGACCCTGCGGGTGTTCTCCAGCACCTCGGGGCCCTTGATCAGGATGCCCAGCTGGGCGCCGCGGCCGGTGCCGACCATCAGCGCGGTCGGGGTGGCGAGGCCAAGCGCGCAGGGGCAGGCGATGATCAGCACGGCGACCGCGGCGGTGAAGGCGGCGGCCGGCCCGCCACCGGTGCCGATCCAGAAGCCGAGGGTGGCCACGGCGAGGGCGATGACGACGGGCACGAAAACCCCGGAGACCCGGTCGGCCAGGCGCTGCACCTCGGCCTTGCCGTTCTGGGCGTCCTCGACCAGGCGCGCCATCTGCGCCAGCTGGGTGTCGGCGCCGATGCTGGTGGCCCGGACGACGAGCCGGCCGCCGGCGTTGACGGTGGCGCCGACGACGGCGTCGCCGGTGCCGACCTCGACCGGCACGGACTCGCCGGTGAGCATCGAGGCGTCCACGGCCGAGGAGCCTTCGGCGATGACGCCGTCGGTGGCGATCTTCTCCCCGGGGCGGACGACGAACAGGTCCCCGACGGCCAGCTGGTCGGCGGGGATCCGCGCCTCGACGCCGCCGCGCAGCACCGAGACCTCCTTGGCGCCCAGTTCGAGCAGGGCGCGCAGCGCGGCGCCGGCCCGGCGCTTGGAACGCGCCTCGAAGTAGCGCCCGGCGAGGATGAACGTGGTGACCCCGGCGGCCGCCTCGAGGTAGATGTTGGCCGAGCCGTCGGTGCGCGCGACGGTCAGCTCGAAGGGGTGCGTCATCCCGGGTTCGCCGGCGGTGCCGAGGAACAGCGCGTACAGCGACCAGGCCAGCGCGGCGAGGGTGCCCAGGGAGACGAGGGTGTCCATGGTGGAGGCGCCGTGGCGCAGGTTGGTCCACGCCGCCCTGTGGAACGGCCAAGCACCCCACACCACCACCGGTGCGGCCAGGGTCAGCGACAGCCACTGCCAGTGGGTGAACTGCAGCGCCGGGACCATCGCCGCCGCGATGACGGGGGCGCTGAGGACCGCGGAGACGACGAGCCGCTGCCGCAGGCCGCGGACGTGGTCGTCGGGTGCCGGGCCGTTCGCCCGCTCCGCGTCGGTCCCGGCCTCCGGGGGCGGGGGCAGTTCGGCGGTGTACCCGGTCTTCTCGACCGTGGCGATGAGGTCGGCGGGGGTGAGGTCGCCGCCGAAGCTGACCCGCGCCTTCTCGGTGGCGTAGTTGACGGTGGCGACGACGCCGTCGAGCTTGTTCAGCTTCTTCTCGACGCGGGCCGCGCACGAGGCGCAGGTCATCCCGCCGATCACCAGCTCGACCTGGCTCGTGCCGGTCGCCGCCGGCGGGGTCGTCCTCTGAGTCGCGGATCCCATCTCGTTCTTCCTCCGGCGGTGCTCGGGAGCGGTGGAGGACCCGGCCGTGGACCCGGCCGTGGTCCTCACCCTGGTCGTGACCTCAGCCGTGGTCGTGCTCGTGGCCGTCGTCGCCGGTGTCCTCAGCGGTGCCGGCACCGCTCGCGCTCGCGGTCCCGCCGACGTGGACGGTGAACTCGGCGGTGCGCACGACGTCGCCGTGCTGGAAGTCCAGGAACAACCGGTAGGCGCCTGCCGAGGGGGCGGTGGCGTGGAAGGTGACGTCCGGGCCGGGTGCGGTGGTGCCGTCCCCGGGCCCACCGGCCGGGTGCACGTGCAGGTGGGCCAGGTCGCCGGCGCGCAGGGCGACCAGGTGCCCGTAGGCGCCCAGGTAGGGCTGCAGGTCGCCGACCGGTCCGCCGTCGCGGCTGACGGACAACGTCAGCTCGCTCTCCCGGCCCGCGAGCAGCTGCCCGTCGAGGGTCACGGTGTACCCGTCGACCTCGGCGGTGGTCGACGGGGCGGGCAGCGGCCGGGGTTCGTGGTCGCCGGCGACGGCGACGTCGGCGCCCAGCACGAGCGCGGCGTCCTCGCCGGCGGGGTCGAAGTCGGCGAACACCCGCCAGGTGCCGGCGGTCAGGTCCAGCGGGACCGACCAGGTGCCGTCGTCCGACAGCCGCGGGTGCACGTGCTGGTAGCCGGTCAGGTCCCGGCGCACCGCGATCAGGTGGAGGTCCTCGTCGTGGGCGGTGTCGTAGGCGGTCACCGGGCGCCCGTCGGGACCCAGGACCCGGAACGACAGCGGCGTGGCCGAACCGGCCGGCAGCTCGCCGGGCACGTCGAGGGTGTAGCCGTCCTGGGAGACCTGCAGGCCGCCGGGCAGGGCCGCGCCGGTCGCGGTGGGAGCGCCCTGCGCGGCAGCCGCCGGGGGCTCCTCGTGCGGACCGGTGTGCGTGGCGCTGCCGTGGGGGGCCGTGGCCGGGCCGACGGGCCCGACGGCGGCGCCGATGCCGGCCGCGGCACCGAAGACGACGAGCAGGCCGAGGCCGAAGGCGCCGAGCTTGGTGGGGGTGTTCACCGGGACCACCTCCCCGGGGTCCGCGCCGGCCGGCCGCGCTGGGCGGTCGCCCTGACGGCGCCCGCGTCCCCCCGGGCACCGGTGACGTCCGGGGTCCCGGTGACCCCGGCGGTCACCACCCCGGCGCAGCGTCCGTGCGCCGCGCTGCTGACGGCGTGCTCGGTCGTGGTCATGACCGGCCTCCCTTCGACTCGTCGGTACCCCCTGGGGGTACATCCTGCAACGCGCGCGGCCCCGGGGTATTCCGGTGGAGCAGCCGCAGGCTCGTGCAGTCGAGGGCCGGCTGGTCGGCGGGCGCAGCCAGCGGCAGGATCGTGGGCGTGAGCTGGCACGCGGGCAACGCGGACGTCGACGGCGCCGATGACGGGGGCTGGCTCGTCGGGCACTTCAAGGCCGGGCGCGCACCGGAGCTCGCCAGCGGTGACGTGGAGGTGAAGTGGGCGCGCCTGGCCCCCGGCTCCCGGGACGACGAGTGGACGCAGCCGGAGCGGCAGACGTCGCTGTGCGTGCTGGTGAGCGGTGCCCAGCGGATCAAGTTCCGTGGGGGTGAGGCGGTGCTGCGCGAGTCCGGGGACTACGTCATCTGGTACCCCGGGGAGTCGCACACGTGGGAGTCCTCGCAGACGCAGGAGACGACCACGATCACGATCCGCTGGCCCTCCGGCTGAGCGGAGGCGCACCCGGTCCGCGGACCTCAGTACGAGGGGCGCTGGGCGTCCTCCCCGGACGTCGCGATGAACTCGGTCGCGAGCTGCTCCGACGCCCTGGCCACGAGGGCGACGTCGGCGCCCACCAGCACGAAGCGTGCTCCGGCGGCGGCGTAGGCGCGAGCGGCTCCGGGGTCGAAGGCGTTGACCCCCACGGGCTTGCCGGCGGCGATCACGGCCCGCAGAGCCCGGTGCGCGGCGGCCACGACGTCCGGGTGCGTCTGAGCGCCGAGCAGGCCCATGGACGCCGCGAGGTCGCTGGGGCCGACGAAGACGCCGTCGATGCCCGGCGTCGCGGCGATCTCCCCGGCGTTCTCGACACCTTCTGCGGTCTCGACCTGCACGACGACGGACACGTGCTCCGCGGCGTTCCGCAGGTAGCCGTCGACCCGGTTCCACCGGGCCGAGCGGGCCAGTGCGCTGCCCACGCCCCGGCGCCCGGCGGGCGGGTACTGCGTGGCCGCGACCGCGGCACGGGCCTGCTCGGCGGTGGAGACCATGGGGACCAGGACGGTCTGGGCTCCCAGGTCCAGCACCTGCTTGAGCAGGACGTCGTCCGCGGCGGGTACGCGCACGACGGGCGTCACGGGGTAGCCCGAGACGGCGTGGAGCTGGGCGAGGGTGGACTCCAGCCCGTTCGGGGCGTGCTCCATGTCGATGAGCACCCAGTCCAGACCGGACCCGGCCATGATCTCGGCCATGACGGGGGAGCCGGAGCAGACCCAGCCGCCGAACAGCGCACGGTCGGTGGCGCCCAGCCGGTCCCTCAGCGTGGGGTTCAGGCGAAGCGGCACGAGATCGTCCCCAGCCTTCCGTAGTCGGCGAGCACGGTGTCCCCGGGGTGCACCCACACCGGCCGGGTGAACGAGCCGGCGAGGACGACCTCCCCGGCCGCCAGGTGGTCGTCGTGCTGGGCCAGCTTCTGCGCCAGCCACGCGACGCCGCTGGCGGGGTGGTTGAGGACGGCCGCCGCGACGCCCGACTCCTCGATGGTCTCGTTGCGGTAGAGCAGGGCCGAGACCCAGCGCAGGTCGACGGCGTCGGGGGCCACCGGGTTACCGCCGACGACCATGCCGCCCATGGCGGCGTTGTCGCTGATCGTGTCGACGATCGTCCTGCCCCGCATCTCGATCCTCGAGGACAGGACCTCCAGCGCGGGGACGACGTACTCCGTGGCGCGCAGCA
The DNA here is from genome assembly GCF_050871405.1 of Kineococcus esterisolvens. NCBI lineage: Bacteria > Bacillati > Actinomycetota > Actinomycetes > Kineosporiales > Kineosporiaceae > Kineococcus > Kineococcus esterisolvens. The sequence goes on along the minus strand of NZ_JBJLRI010000005.1, from coordinate 41,905 downwards.
CGTCGAAGATCGAGACGTGGGGGCCGGAGAGCGGCTCGCGCAGGACGAACGCGAGCTCCACCTCGATGCGGACGTTGGAGAAGCGGGCGTGCTCGATGGTGCTGCCGTTCTCGAACACCATGTCGGCGAAGATCGCTCCGTAGTCCGGCTCGGTGATGCCGGTGGCCACCTGCATGACCTTCGAGGTCAGGCCGATCTTCCGGCCGACGGGGCGGCGGCCGGCGGCGATGGCCCGTCGGCGCCACTCGGCCTGCACGGCGTAGGAGTCCTCGACGGCCATGCCGGGGTGGCGGGCGGTGAGCAGGGGCACCGTGGTGCGGTCGCGCTCGGCGGCGGCGAGCTCGTCGGCGATCGCCGTGATCGTCTCGGGGGGCAACATCGACGTCCTCCTCCAGTCGTGGGGTTCGGCTCAGCGGGCGCCGTCGCGCTCGGCGTACTTCTGCCGCCACTGCGCGTTCATGGGGAACAGCCCGTCGACGGGGTTGCCCGCAGCGACCTGCTGGGCGATCCAGGCGTCCTCCTGCTCCTGCGCGAGGGCGGCGTCGACGACCTCCTCGGCGAGGGCGCGGGGGACGACGACGACCCCGTCGGAGTCGCCGACGATGACGTCCCCGGGCTGCACCGCGGCCCCGCCGCAGGCGATGGTGACGTCGACGTCCCACGGGACGTGCTTGCGGCCCAGGACGGCGGGGTGGGCTCCGCGGGAGTACACGGGAAGACCCACGGCAGCCACGGCGTCGGCGTCGCGCACACCGCCGTCGGTCACGATGCCCGCCGCTCCCCGGGCGTTGGCCCGGATGGCGAGGATGTCGCCGAGGGTTCCCGAGCCGGACTCGCCGCGGGCCTCGATGACGAGGACCTCGCCGGGCTCGACGGCGTCGAAGGCCCGCTTCTGGGCGTTGAAACCACCGCCGTGCGAGGCGAAGAGGTCCTCGCGGTTCGGCACGAACCGCAGCGTCTTCGCCGTCCCGACGAGCTTGCGGTCGGGGTGGGTCGGGTGCACGCCGTCGATGCTGACGTTGTTCAGGCCCCGCTTGCGCAGCTGCGCCGACAGGGCGGCCACCGGGGTCCTCTCCAGCTTGGCGCGCAGGTCGTCGTCGAGGCCGGGTGCGGCCGCCGGCGGCAGGCCGGCCGCCTCGCGCGAGCCCCACGCCTCCACGCGCTGCTCGTCGTCGACGGCGGGCAGCGAGCCGAGGTCGGCGTCGAAGGCGTGCTCGCCCTGGACGACGGTCGTCACCAGTCGCCCGGAGGTGGCGCCGGCGCGCGCACCACCCACGACGTCGACCTCGACCTCGACGACGTCGCCGGGGACGACGACGCTGGACCCGGCGGGCGTCCCGGTCAGGATCACGTCGCCGGTCTCGAGCGTGAAGTGCTGGGAGAGGTCGGCGACGATCTGCGGCAGCGGGAAGAGCACGGCCGCGCTGGTGTCGTCCTGTGCCGGGGTGCCGTTCACCCACGTGCGGACCCGGATCGCCGCGGGGTCGAGGTCCGAGGCGTCGATGAGCCGCGGCCCCAGGGGGGTGAAGCCGTCGCCGCCCTTGGAGCGGACGTTGGAGCCCTTGTCGTTGGCGCGCAGGTCGTACAGCCCGAGGTCGTTGGCCGCGGTGACGTGCGAGACGTGCCGCCACGCCTGCTCGACGGGCACGCGTCGGGCCGGTTCGCCGATGACCAGGGCGATCTCCCCCTCGAAAGCCAGGAGTTCCGTGCCCGCCGGCCGTTCGACCGTGCCGCCGCCGGCGGCGAGGGAGCTCGAGGGCTTGAGGAAGTAGGAGGGGGCGGCGGGTCGCCGGCCCCGCTGGTCGGCCCGGGAGGCGTAGCTGAGGTGGACGGCCACCACCTTGCCGGGGCGACCGGCGGGGAGGGCGGCGAAACGCGGGTCGTGGTCGGGCTGGGTCGTCATCGACGCTCTCCTGACGTTCGTGGCCGGGGTCGCACGCGATCGTGCCGCACGTGCAGCGGGACCTCGCGGCAGAACCTTGACGGTCCCTGCGTGTACATTAAGATATACGATGTTGATCCGCTAGGTGCCCTGACGACGACGTGGAGGCAGCGCTGATGACCCCTGGACCCGTCGCCGGGGCCGCCACGTCCAAGGTGGAAACGGCCTACGAGCTGATCCGCGAGCGGATCCTCTCGGGGCAGTACACGCCCGGGTACCGGCTCGTCCTGGGGGCGCTGGCCAAGGAGCTGGGCTCCTCCTCGGTGCCGGTCCGGGAGGCCGTCCGGCGCCTGGAGGCGGAGGACCTCGTCGAGTTCGAGCGCAACGTCGGCGCCACCGTCCGCGGCCTGGACCCCGTGGAGTACCGCTGGACCATGGAGACCCTCGCCGTCGTCGAGGGGGCGGCCGTCGGGCAGGCCGTCCCGCTGCTGACCGCCGACGACCTGCAGGAGGCGCGCCGGCTCAACGAGCTCATGCGCGCCGAGCTGCGCGGACTGACCCGCGGGGACTTCGACACCCAGCGCTTCACCCAGCTCAACCAGCGGCTGCACCGGACGCTGGCCGCTCCCTGCCCCAACCCGCACCTGCTCGACCTCGTCGACCGCGGTTGGCGCCGGCTGAGCACGTTGCGCACCAGCGTGTTCTCGATGGTCCCCGAGCGCACCCGCCGGTCCGTCGCCGAGCACGACGGGCTCATCGAGCTCATCGCCTCCGGCGCCGACCCCGCCGCCGTCGAGCAGGCCGCCCGCGCGCACCGCGCGGCCACCCTCACGGCGGTGCTCGCCCACGAAGCCGCCCACCCCCCCGAGGTCCGCCCGCCCGGCTGACCCGCCGCCCCGCGACGCTCCCCGACGACGACCAGGAGGAAACCGTGACCACGGACACCGCGACCGAGGCGACCGCCCGCCACGTGCCCGACGGGCTGCCCACCCACCTGCAGCACTTCATCGACGGCGAGCTGCGCGACTCCGCCGGCGGCGAGACCTTCGACGTGCTCGACCCGGTCTCCAACGAGAACTACGCCACCGCCTCCGCGGGCCAGGCCGCCGACGTCGACGCCGCCGTGCGCGCCGCCGGCCGCGCCTTCGAGGACGGCCCCTGGCCGACGATGGCGCCCCGCGCCCGCGCCCGCGTCCTCAACAGGATCGCCGACCTGGTCGAGGCGTCCGACGCACGCCTGGCGGAACTGGAGACCTTCGACACCGGCCTGCCCATCACCCAGGCCCTCGGGCAGGCGCAGCGCGCGGCGGAGAACTTCCGCTTCTTCGCGGACCTGATCGTCGCCCAGACCGACGACGCGTACAAGGTGCCCGGCAAGCAGGTCAACTACGTCAACCGCAAGCCGGTCGGCGTCGCGGGGCTCATCACGCCGTGGAACACCCCGTTCATGCTGGAGAGCTGGAAGCTGGCCCCCTCCATCGCCTCCGGGTGCACCGTGGTCCTCAAGCCCGCGGAGTTCACCCCGCTGTCAGCGAGCCTGTGGGCGCAGATCTTCACCGAGGCAGGCCTGCCGAAGGGCGTCTTCAACCTCGTCAACGGCATCGGCGAGGAGGCCGGCGACGCCCTCGTCAAGCACCCGGGCACCCGCCTGATCTCCTTCACCGGCGAGACGACCACGGGTCAGCTCATCTTCCGCAACTCCGCGGCCCACCTCAAGGGCATGTCGATGGAGCTCGGCGGCAAGTCGCCGGCGGTCGTGTTCGCCGACGCGGACCTCGAAGCCGCGCTGGACTCCACGCTGTTCGGCGTCTTCTCCCTCAACGGTGAGCGCTGCACCGCCGGCTCGCGCATCCTGGTCGAGCGCAGCGTCTACGACGAGTTCGTCGAGCGCTACGCCGCCCGTGCGAAGAACATCGTCGTGGGGAACCCGCACGACCCGGCCACCGAGGTCGGGGCTCTGGTGCACCCGGAGCACTACGAGCGCGTCCTGGGCTACGTCGAGGTCGGCAAGACCGAGGGCCGGCTGGTCGCCGGTGGTGGCCGTCCCGAGCACCTGCCGGTCGGCAACTACCTGGCGCCCACCGTGTTCGCCGACGTCCCCTCCACGGCCCGGATCTTCCAGGAGGAGATCTTCGGGCCCGTGGTGGCGATCACGCCCTTCGAGGACGAGGCCGACGCCGTCCGCCTGGCCAACGACGTCAAGTACGGCCTGGCCGGCTACGTCTGGACCTCGGACCTGCAGCGCGGGCACCGCGTCGCGCACTCCATCGAGGCCGGCATGGTGTGGTTGAACTCCCACAACGTGCGCGACCTGCGCAGCCCCTTCGGCGGGGTGAAGGCCTCCGGCCTCGGCCACGAGGGCGGCTACCGCTCCATCGACTTCTACACCGAGCAGCAGGCCGTCCACATCACCCTGGGCGACGTGCACACCACCCGCTTCGGCGCGCGCGCCGCCAGCGAGATCGACTACTGACCGAGACTCTCGACGAGGAGATCACCGTGACCGACGCCCTGCCCACCCCGCCCGACGTCATCCGCTGCGCCTACGCGGAGCTCGTCGTCACCGACCTCGAGAGGTCGAAGTGGTTCTACACCGAGCTGCTCGGGCTGGTGGTGACCGCCGAGACCGAGGACGCGCTCTACCTGCGCGCCTTCGAGGAGTACCTGCACCACTCCCTGGTCATCCGCAGGGGTCCTGTCGCGGCCTGCGCCAAGCTCGCCTACCGGGTGCGCACGCCGGGGGACCTCGACCTGGCGGAGGACTACTACCGCGCCCTGGAGGTGCCGGTGCGCCGGGTGCCGGCCGGCACCACGAAGGGCATCGGGGAAGCCGTCCAGGTCGAGGACCCCCTGGGTTTCCCCGTGGAGTTCTTCCACGACGCCGAGCACGTCGAGCGCTTCACCCAGCGCTACGACGTCCACGGCGCCGGTGCCATCTCCCGGCTGGACCACTTCAACGTCGTCACCCCGGACGTGCCCGCCGCGCGGGAGTACTACGAGGGCCTCGGCTTCAAGGTGTCCGAGGACATCGAGGACGAGGAGGGCACCGTCTACGCGGCCTGGATGTACCGCAAGCCCACCGTGCACGACGTGGCGCTCACCGGTGGTGACGGCCCCCGGATGCACCACATCGCGTTCGCCACTCACGAGCGCAGCCAGATCCTGCACCTGTGCGACCACCTCGGCGCGGTCCGCCGCTCCGACCAGATCGAGCGCGGCCCGGGTCGGCACGGCGTCTCGAACGCGTTCTACCTGTACCTGCTCGACCCGGACGGGCACCGCATCGAGATCTACACGCACGACTACTACACCGGTGACCCGGACAACCCGGTCATCACCTGGGACGTGCACGACAACCAGCGCCGCGACTGGTGGGGGAACCCCGTCGTGCCCTCCTGGTACTCCAACGCGTCCACGGTGCTGGACCTGGACGGCAACCCCCGTGAGGTCGTCGAGCGCGAGGACGACCGCGAGGCCGACGTGACGATCGGTGCCGACGGCTTCTCCTACACCCGCAGGGACGAGGTGGAGCAGGGCTTCAAGGTCGGCCACCAGGTCTGAGGCGCGGAGCAGGAGGCGAGGAGGAGGACGCATGACGAGCACGACGACGGGCGGAACGACCAGCGGCGCGGGCAACGCCGTGAGCGGCGGCGCCGAGCGCGAGCAGCGGCTGCTGCGGGACGTGCCGACGCAGTTGTTCATCGGGGGCACCTGGCGCGACGGCAGCGCCGGCACGCTGACCGTGGAGGACCCGGCCACCGGGCAGGTGCTGACCAGCATCGCCGACGCCTCGGTCGAGGACGGCGTCGCCGCCCTCGACGCCGCGGTGGCCGCCCAGCACGACTGGGCGCGCACCCCGCCCCGGCAGCGCGCGGAGGTCCTGCGCCGTGCCTTCGACGCGGTCACCGAACGCGCGGAGGACTTCGCGCTGCTGATGACGCTGGAGATGGGCAAGCCGCTGGCCGAGGCCCGCGGCGAGGTGGCCTACGGCGCGGAGTTCCTGCGCTGGTTCTCCGAGGAGGCCTCGCGCATCTCGGGGCGCTACGCCCAGAACCCGGCCGGCGGCTCGCGGATGCTGACGATGAAGCAGCCGGTGGGCCCGTGCCTGGCGATCACGCCCTGGAACTTCCCGTTGGCCATGGGCACCCGCAAGATCGGCCCGGCCCTGGCCGCCGGCTGCACCATCGTCGTCAAGCCGGCCACCCAGACGCCGCTGACGATGCTGGCCCTGGCGCGGGTCCTCCAGGAGGCCGGTGTGCCCGACGGGGTCCTCAACGTGGTCACCACCTCGCGCACCAGCCAGGTGATGGCCCCGCTCATCGCCGACCCGCGGCTGCGCAAGCTGACGTTCACCGGCTCCACGCCGGTGGGGCAGGCGCTGGTGCGCCAGTCGGCGGACCGCCTGCTGCGAACCTCCATGGAGCTGGGCGGCAACGCACCCTTCCTCGTCTTCGACGACGCCGACCTGGACGCGGCGGTCGAGGGCGCCGTGGCCGCGAAGATGCGCAACATGGGTGAGGCGTGCACGGCCGCGAACCGCTTCTACGCCCAGCGCGACGTCGCGGAGGAGTTCTCGCGCCGACTGGCCGAGCGGATGAGCGCGCTGCGCGTCGGCCGCGGCACCGAGGAGGGCGTGCAGGTCGGGCCCCTCATCGACGCGCGCGCCCGCGAGGACGTCGCCGCCCGCGTCAGCGAGGCGGTGAGTGCGGGTGCCGAGGTGCTCACCGGAGGTGCGGGCGTGGGGGAGGAGGGCTACTTCTACGCCCCCACCGTCGTCACGGCGGTGCCGGCCGGTGCACGGCTGCTGACGGAGGAGACCTTCGGGCCGGTCGCACCGGTGGTCGCCTTCGACACCGAGGAGGAGGGTGTCGCTCTGGCCAACGACACCGAGTACGGTCTCGTCGGGTACGTCTTCACCGAGGGTTTTTCCCGCGGCATGCGGGTGGCCGAGGCGCTGGACACGGGGATGGTGGGCCTGAACGCCGGGGTCATCTCCAACGCCGCCGCGCCGTTCGGTGGCATCAAGGCCTCCGGGTTCGGCCGCGAGGGCGGTTCCGAGGGAATCGAGGAGTACCTGGAGACCAAGTACGTCGGTTTCCCGGTGTGATCGGCTCGTGCCCGCCCGGTGGGGCGGGCACGAGCACGCAGGTCCCCACCGTGACGAAGGAGTCATCAGTGTCCGCCACCACCTCCAGAACACCGCAGTCCACGTTGGCCGCCGAGCGGCGTCGGGTCGCCACCGCGACCGTCGTCGGCACGACCGTCGAGTGGTACGACTTCTTCATCTACGCCAACGCCGCAGGCCTGGTGTTCGCGCAGAACTTCTTCGAGCCTGCCGGCGGATCGATCGCGATCCTGCTCTCGTTCGCCACCGTCGGGCTCAGCTTCCTGTTCCGCCCGCTCGGTGCGGCTCTGGCGGGGCACTTCGGGGACAAGCTCGGCCGCAAGCGCATGCTCGTCCTCACGCTGCTGCTCATGGGTGGGTCCACGACGCTCATCGGCGTGCTGCCGACCTACGCCCAGGCCGGTGTCGTCGCCCCGGTCCTGCTGATCCTGCTGCGCATCCTGCAGGGGCTGTCGGCCGGGGGTGAGTGGGGCGGGGCCGTGCTGATGGCGGTCGAGAACGCACCCGTCGACAGGCGCGGCAAGTTCGGCGCCTACCCGCAGATCGGAGTGCCGCTGGGCATGCTGCTGGCCTCGGGTGTCCTGGCCCTCATGAGCGGGGTCTTCGCCCGGGGCGAGGCGTTCGTCGAGTGGGGCTGGCGGGTGCCGTTCCTGCTCAGCGTCGTGCTGCTGGTCGTGGGCATCCTCATCCGCCGCGGTGTCGAGGAGAGCCCAGTCTTCCGGGAGATCGCGGTCCGCGGCGCCAGGACCCGCGTGCCCCTTGTGCGGCTGTTCCACAAGCACGCCCTGCTCGTCCTGCTCGCCGCGCTGACCTTCGCGGGCAACAACGCGGCCGGGTACATGACCACCGGTGGGTTCATCCAGAACTACTCCACGAACCCCGACGGCCCGCTCGGCATGGACCGCACCTCCGTCCTGCTCGCCGTGCTGTTCTCCGCCGTGGTGTGGCTGGTCTCGACGTGGACGGCCGGGGTCGTGTCCGACCGCATCGGCCGGCGGAACACGTACATCGTCGGCTGGATCTGCCAGCTGGCGGCGATCTTCCCGATGCTCGCCCTGGTCAACACCGGCGACGCCCAGTTCCTGGCGCTGGGCCTGGGGATCTTCAGCATCGGTACCGGGCTGACGTACGGCCCGCAGTCGGCGTTCTTCTCCGAGTTGTTCCCGGCCTCCATCCGCTACTCGGGGGTGTCGATCTCCTACGCCCTGGGAGCGATCCTCGGCGGCGCGTTCGCGCCGACCATCGCGACCGCGCTCGTCCAGGAGACCGGAACGGTGTACTCCGTCGGCTGGTACCTCACCGGGCTGACCGTCGTGGCGTTCGCCGCCACCCTGCTGATCCGGGACCGCCGGGGCATCGACCTGGGGCCGGAGAACGAGGAGGAACAGGCGAAGAACCCGATCTACGGCGTGCGTCACACCTGATCCACGCGCCGGACGCGCACCGACCGACCTGGAGGACCCGGATGAGCGCTGACGCCGACGGCGTGCCGAAGGCCACCACGGGGGTCGTCGCCGACCTGGACGTGGGGATGCCGGGCCGGGTGCGGGACCTCACCCGCGGTGCTGGAGCAGTACCGCCGGGACCGCTCCGGCCGCTCGAGCGACGCTCCCCCGCTGTGCGTCGTCGAGGCGGGCTCGATCGCCGACGTCCAGCACACCTGCCGCACCGCCAGCGCGCACGGCGTCCCGGTGGTCACGCGCGGGGCGGGTACCGGCCTGGCCGGTGGGGCGATCGCGGGCAGCGGGGAGATCGTGCTGTCCACGCGCGGGATGGACCGCGTGCTGCGGATCTCCCCGCAGAACCGCCTGGCGGTGGTCGAGCCCGGCGTGCTCAACGCCGATCTGAACCGCCTGCTGGCCGGGCAGGGGTTGTGGTGGCCCCCCGACCCGTCCAGCCGGGAGATCTCGACCGTCGGCGGGAACATCGCCACCAACGCCGGGGGCCTGCTCTGCGCCAAGTACGGCGTGACCCGCGATGCCGTGCTGTCGCTGAAGGTGGTGCTGGCCGACGGCCGGCTCATCGGCGTCGGTCACGACACCGTCAAGGGGGTCACCGGCCTGGACCTGTGCGCGCTGGTGGTCGGCTCCGAGGGAACGCTCGGGGTGATCGTCGAGTGCACCCTGAAACTGCGTCCGCTCGTGCGGGGCGCGGTCGCCACGATCAGCGCGTCCTTCCCCTCCGTCGAGCGGGCCGCGGCGGCCGCCGCGAGCGTCGTGGCAGCCGGGTGGACACCCGCGGTCATGGAGTTGATGGACCGCCGCACGCTGGAGTGCGTCGGCCGGTACAGCGGGACCGACCTGCTCCCCCGGGGCGGCGCGCTGCTGCTGGTGCAGACCGACGGCAGCGCTGCCCTCGAGGAGGGGGAGGCGGTGCTGGCCCTCGCCGTCGCCGCCGGGGGCGATGCGGAGCTCACGACGGACCCCGACGAGGGTGCCCGGCTGATGGCCGTGCGCCGGCAGGCGTTCCCGGCCATCGAGGCCCTGGGGACGTTGCTGGTGGAGGACGTCGCCGTTCCGCTGGAGGCGATGAGCGCGGTGTTCGCACGGGTGCGTGAGCTGGAGGAGCGCTACGGCCTCGTCATCCAGACCGTCTGCCACGCGGGGGACGGCAACCTGCACCCCACCTTCGCCTTCCAGGGCGAGGAGGTGCCCGAGGTGGTCCGGCGGGCGGCCGGGGAGCTGTTCGAGTTCGCCCTGGAGGTGGGCGGGACCCTCTCCGGGGAACACGGCATCGGCGTGCTCAAGCGCCGGTGGCTGGGCGACGAGCTGGGGGAGGACCAGCTCGACCTGCAGCGGCGGATCGAGGAGGTCTTCGACCCGGCGGGCATCCTGAACCCCGGCAAGGTCTTCGCGCCGAAGTCTCGACCAGGCGGGTGCGCGTGACCGCCACGACCGTTCCGGACGGGCTTCCGGCGAGCGGGTTCCCGTCCTAGGGTGGTGACGTCCGGGCGACGGTCCCGGTGCCCGCAAAAGGGGCACGAAGCGGTGGTTCCGCGAGACACACATGGAAACCTCCCGCACCGTCCTCCGGAGTCCACGTGTCCACCACGTCCGCCCTGGTCGCCCACGCCCTCGCCCCGCACGTCACCGATGCCTTCGGCCTGATGGGCAACGGCAACGCCCGCTTCATCGACGCCCTGCGCACCGCGGGACGGGTGCGGTTCACCCCGGTCCGCCACGAGGCGGCCGCCGTCGCCGCGGCCGACGCCTACTGCCGCGCGAGCGGCCGCACCGCCGTCGCGACCACCACGTACGGCGCGGGTTTCACCAACGCAGTCACCCCGCTCGCCGAGGCGGTGCAGGCGCGAACACCCCTCGTGCTCGTCGTGGGCGACCGGCCGGCCGCGGGTCCACGACCGTGGGACGTGGACCAGGGAGCGATCGCCGCGGGGGTCGGTGTGCGCACCTTCACCGTCGGCCCGGACGACGCGGTCGCCGTGACGACCGCGGCGCTGCAGCACGCCGTGAGCGAGCGCGCTCCGGTGGTCGTGGCGATTCCCTACGACGTCGCGGCGCGCGAGGCCGGACCGGTACCCGGTGCCGGGGAGCTGCCGGCGCTCCGGGCGCCCGCGCCGGTGGACGTGGACCTCGCTGCGGCCGCTGCCGCGGCAGCGGACCTGGCTTCCGCCCGGCGACCGTTCCTGCTGGCCGGGCGCGGCGCCGTCCTGGCCGGTGCGGGTGCCGTCCTCGGGGAGCTCGCGCAGGCTCTCGGTGCCGTCACGGGCACCACGGCGACGGCGCGCAGCGTCTTCCCCGACCCGCGCTTCGACCTCGGTGTCACCGGGGGTTTCGGCGACGAGGAGGCGATGGCGGTGGTGGGCGAGGCGGACGTCGTCCTCGTCGTCGGCGCGGGCCTGAACCAGTTCACGACACGTTTCGGTCGCCTCTTCGGTGCCGGCGCCCGGGTGGTGCAGATCGACGAGGCGGAGGGGCCGACCCACCCGGTGGTGACGCGGTTCGTCCGGGGCGGTGCCACCGCCGCCGTGCGGGCCGTGCTCGACGCCCTGCCCGCCGGAGCGAACGCGGCCCCCGAGTGGCGCGCCGCGGCCGCTGCGCTGACGCAGCGCGGGCTGCACCGCCGGCACCCGGGTGCCGGGGTGGCACCGGACGGGCGGCTCGACCCCCGCACCGTGGCCACCCGGCTGGCGGAGGTCCTGCCCGAGGACCGCGTCGTCGTCTCCGACGGTGGTCACTTCATCGGCTGGGCCAACTCCTACTGGCCGGTGGCGGAGCCACACCGCATGCAGATGGTCGGTACCGCGTACCAGACGATCGGGCTGGGCCTGGCGAGTGCCGTCGGCGCAGCACGGGCCTGTCCGGGCTCCACGATCGTCCTGTCGACGGGGGACGGCGGCTGCCTCATGGCTCTGGCCGACCTGGAGAGCGTGGTGCGCACCGCCCGCCGGGGCGTGGTCGTCGTCTGGAACGACGCCGCGTACAACGCCGAGGTGAGCCTGTACGGCGCGCAGGGCCTGGCGCTCGAGCCGATGCTGATCCCCGAGGTGGACTTCGCCGGGCTGGCCCGCGCCGTGGGTGCCGAAGCGGCGGTGGCGCGCACCGTGGAGGACCTGGAACGCCTGACGGAGTGGCTCACCTCCGGGCGCGAGGGCGTCTTCCTCCTCGACTGCCGGATCAGCGCGAGCGTCGTGGCGCCCTACCAGGAGGAGATCATCGCGGTGAACACGGCCGCGGAGCAGGCGGCGAGCGCCGGTCGCCGCCCCGAGGAGGGCGGTGACCGGCCCGGGGTTCAGGCGCCGCGGGCCACCGGCAGGCGCAGCAGCGGCGCGAAGTAGGCCGCGAGTTCCGCGTGCGCGTCCAGCGGCAGCACGTTCGCCACGTACTGGTCCGGGCGCACCACCACGACGGCACCGCCGCGGTCCACCCCCCGCACCTCGAAGACGTCCGCCGCCGGATCGGCGGCGTAGACCTTCTCGTGGTCGATCAGCTCGAACGGCCCGGTCCGGGGCTTGAACACCTCCGGGACGGCGGTGATGTCGACCTCGGGGTGGGCCTGCTGGTAGACCACCTTCACGTCGAACCACGCGTCCAGGTCGGCGTCAGCGGGGGTGGCGGCCAGCGGGGAGTCGGCGGCGTCGGTGAGCCACTGCGCGAGCCGGTCGACGGCCGAACCCGTGCCGGCCCGGGCCGCGTCGGCGAAGACGTAGATCCGCCAGCGCCCGTCGGCCGTGGCGTGGTGGCCGAGGTGGACGGGGTTGCCGTCGCAGACTCGGACGACGGGCGCGGACTTGAAGCGCCTGCCGACGGGGAAGCCGGTCGCGAGCTGCTGGTGGGCGGGCTCGGCCACCAGCTGGGAGGGGGCGTACTGGACCGCGAGACCGGCGAGGTTCTCGGCGGTGCCGACGTAGTACCTCTCCAGCTCGCCGGGGTCCGCCATCTCCTCGGGCTTCTTGGCCATGAGCGTGGACCACTCGCGGTCGAAGTCGATGAGGGCCTGGGCGGCGACCTGCCGCTCGGCCGAGTAGGTGCCCAGCAGGCTCTCCGGGCTGCGCCCCTCCAGGACGTGCCCGAGCTTCCAGGCCAGGTTGAAGCCGTCCTGCATGGACACGTTCATGCCCTGACCGGCCTTGGCGCTGTGGGTGTGACAGGCGTCGCCCATGATGAACACGCGTGGCGTGCGGGTGCCTGCCTCCTCGGGCAGGACGTCGTCGAAGCGGTCCGTCAGGCGGTGGCCGACCTCGTAGACGCTGTGCCAGGCGACATCGCGGACGTCGAGGGTGTACGGGTGCAGGATCTCCTGCGCGGTGGCGATGATCTGCTCGATCGTGGTGCTGCGGACCGCGCTGCTGCCGCCCTCGGGGACCTCGCCGAGGTCGACGTACATGCGGAACAGGTGCCCGCCCTCGCGCGGGATGAGCAGGATGCTGCCGCCCGTGGCGGACTGGATGGCGCACTTGCGCCGGATGTCGGGGAAGTCGGTCACGGCCAGGGCGTCCATGACGCCCCAGGCGTGGTTGGCGGCGGCGCCGGCGAGCGTGCAGCCGATCGAGGCCCGCACCTTGCTGCGCGCACCGTCGGCACCGACGACGTACTTGGCCCGGACGGTGCGGCTCTGGCCCGCGCGCTCGCCCGCCGTGTGGACGAGGGTGACCTCGACGGTGTGCTCGCCGTCCTCGTGGACCTGCAGGCCGCTGAACTCGTAGCCGTAGTCCGGGCGCATCCGGGTGGGGGAGTGCGCCATGAACTCGGCGAAGTAGTCGAGCACGCGGGCCTGGTTGACGATGAGGTGCGGGAACTCGCTGATGCCCGAGGGGTCGTCGGGCGTCAGCGCGGTGCGGACGATGCGCGCGGGGTCGTCCCGGTCCGGCTTCCAGAAGGCGGTCTCGGTGATCCGGTACGCCTCGGCGGTGATCCTGTCGGCGAAGCCGAACGCCTGGAACGTCTCCACGCTGCGGGCCTGGATGCCGTCGGCCTGGCCGATGGCCAGGCGGCCCTCGCGCCGGTCGACGATGCGGGTGACCACGCCGGGGAAGCGGGAGAGCTGGGCCGCGGTGATCATGCCGGCCGGGCCGGTCCCGACGATCAGCACGTCGACCTCGTCGGGCAGCTCGTCCGGGCGGTCGAGCCCGACGCCGGCTGCGGGCTGGGTGCGCGGGTCGCCGGAGACGTATCCGTGGTGGTGGAACTGCACGGGCTGTGCCCACCTCTCTGTGGCCGCCTGCGCCGTCGTCGGCGCGTTCGATATCAGAACTGTGAACTCTGATGTGGAACAACCGTAGGGACGGCCGCGGGAACCGTCAAGGCCGGCGCCTCGGTATGGTCGTCGGCGACGACGGGTTTCGACGAGGGGGAGGGCGTGGCGGTCGAGGGAGCGCTGTCGCAGACGCTGTCGCGCGGGTTGCGGGTCCTGGAGCTGCTCGCCGAGGCGGAGCGGTCCCGGAGCGTCGACGACGTCGCCGCCGGTCTCGGGCTGCACCGCTCCATCGCCTACCGGCTGCTGCGCACACTGGAGGCCCACCGCCTCGTGGACCGGGACCCGGCCGGGCGCTACCGCCCGGGCGTCGGGCTCGCCGTGCTGTCGCGCTCGGTGCTCCCGGACCTGCGTGCCGCGGCCGAACCGGTGCTGGAGGCCGTCGCGGCGGACCTGGGTGTCACCGCCTTCGCGGTGGTCGCCCGCGGCGAGGACTGCGTGACGCTGGCCAGCGTGGAACCGCGGCGCCCCGGTGCGAGCCTCGCCCAGCGGCCGGGGACCGTCCACCCCCTGCAGCGGGGGGCCCCGGGCCTGGCGCTGCTCGCCGCCCGCCCCGCGCCGGCCGAGGGGGCGCGCGCCGCCGAGGTCGCCGCGGTGCGCCGCCGCGGCTGGGCGATCTCCCACGACGAAGTGATCCCGGGTCTGCGGGCGGTCGCGGTGCCGGTGCCGGCGCACCTGGAGGAGCCGTGTGCCCTCGCGGTCGTCTACATCGACGGCACCGTGCTCGACGAGGAGCACGTCGCCGAGCGCCTGTCCACCGCGGCCGGCGAGCTGTCCGCGGCGCTGGGGCGCGGCGGTGGTGGTGCGACGGGTGCGCTCGGGTGAACGAGCCGGTGCGGGGAACTCCCCGGTGGTGGTGCCCCGGTTAACATCGTCCGGATCGCCACGGCGTCGTGGCGACGTCCGAGGAGAGGGAGGTCCACGTGGCTCCGACGGCTCCCAGCACCCGCCCCGGTGGGGGTGGTCACCTGCAGCTGCAGGGCATCGACGCCTTCAGCGACGCGGTCTCCTCCACCTTCGTCCCGCTGCGGGTGAGCACGAACGCCCCGGACCGCTTCCGCGCGCGCCTGCGCCGCACGACCGCGGGCAAGGTCGAGGTGACCGAGGTCGACGCCCGCCGCCACCTCGTGGAGCGCACCGCTGAGCTCGTGCAGCGGGGAGGGGTCGCGCACTTCAAGGTCAGCGTGCAGCTGGAGGGCAGCTGCCTGCTGGTGCAGGAGGGCCGTGAGGCGGTCCTGGGCGCCGGCGACCTGGCGGTGTACGACACGTCCCGCCCGTACTCCATGGCGTTCGACGACGACTTCCGCGCGGTGGTCCTCATGTTCCCGCACTCGCTGCTCGGCCTGCCGCCGGAGCGGGTCCGCGAGCTGACGGCGACGCGGTTCAGCGGTGCGCAGGGCCTCGGCGCGGTCGTGGCGCCCTTCCTCGCGCACGTGGGCGAGCAGCTCGACCGGCTCCCCGGTCCCGCCCGCACGCGCCTGAGCACGCACGCGCTGGACCTGGTGAGCACGATGGTCGCCACGGAGCTGGACGTGCGCGGCAGCGTGGACGCCCGGCGGCACGCCCTGCTCGCCCGCGTGCACGACCACATCGAGGCGCACCTGGCCGACCCCGGGCTGAACCCGGCGAGCATCGCCGCGGCGCACCACGTCTCCACGCGGCACCTGCACGCCCTGTTCCGCGCCGAGGGGGCGACCGTCTCCGGCTGGATCAGGGCGCGCCGGCTGGAACGCTGCCGGCGCGACCTGACCGACCCCGGGCAGCTCGAGCGGCCCGTCGCCGCGATCGGCGCCCGGTGGGGCTTCCCCGACCCGGCGCACTTCTCGCACGCCTACAAGTCCGCCTACGGCGAACCGCCCTCGCGCACCCGCGGCGCGCTGCACCGCGAGTGAGGCCGCGGGCCGGCGCCTTCACCGCACCAGGTGCGCAGCGGCCTTCTCGCCGATGAGGACGCTCGGCGCGTTGGTGTTCCCGGAGGTGATGCGCGGCATCACCGAGGCGTCCGCGACGTGCAGGCCCTCGATCCCGCGCACGGCGAGCTGCGGGTCCACGACGGCGCGGTCGTCGACGCCCATGCGGCAGGTGCCCACCTGGTGGTGGTAGGTGATCACGGTGCGGCGCACGTAGTCCCGCAACTCCTCGTCGGTGCGCACGCCCGGCCCGGGGTAGAGCTCCTGCGCACCCCACTCCGCGGCCAGCGCGGCTGCGGCGCCGATCTCGCGGCACTGGCGCACCGAGAACACCAGCGCGTCCAGGTCGGTCGCCTCCGACAGGGCGGCGGGGTCGATGAGCACCTCGTCGTCGGGGGAGGGGCCGGACAGCCGCAGCTCGCCACGGCTCTCCGGTCGCACCAGCCCGGCCATCAGGGAGAAACCCGTCGCGGGTCCCCGCATCCACGGCTCGTACATCGGCACGCTGAAGTGGATCGGCTGGGTATCGGGGACCTCCAGCCCCGGGCGGCTGCGGGCGAACAGGTGCGTCTGGGTGATCGAGGAGCCGCCGGTGGGTGGGTCGATCTCACGACGGGTGGTGGTGAAGATGACCGGGGACAGGAAGTGGTCGTGCAGGTTCTTGCCCACCCCCGGCAGGTCCAGCACCGGGCGCACCCCCACGGCCTCCAGTTCCGCAGCCGGACCGATCCCGCTGAGCAGCAGGATGCGGGGGGAGCCGATGGCTCCGGCCGAGAGGACGACGCGGCCGGCGTGCTGCCGGACGACCTCCCCGCCGGTCTCGTACTCCAGGCCGACGACGCGACCGCCTTCCACCAGCAGGCGGTGCACGTGCGCGCCGGTCACGACGTCGAGGTCCGCCGAGCCGATCACCGGGCGCACGTACGCCGTGTAGGTGGTGAGACGCCGTCCGTCGCGAACGGTGATCTGCTGCTGGGAGACCCCGTCCAGCTCGCCGGAGTTGTAGTCCGGGTTGACGGGGACCCCGCTCTGCCGGGCCGCCTCCAGGATGGAGCTCTGGATCGGCGCCAGCGGGTAACCGCCGACGACGTCGAGCGGGCCGCCCTTGCCGCGCACCTCGCTGGCGCCGCCGTCGTAGTCCTCGATCGCCTTGAACACGGGCAGCACGTCGGCCCAGGACCAGCCCTCGCACCCGGAGTCGGCCCACGCGTCGTAGTCCGAGGCGTGCCCGCGCACGTAGATGGTGGCGTTCAGGGCGTGCGATCCGCCGACGACCTTGCCGCGCGGCAGGTGCAGCCGGCGGTCGGCGGCGTGGACCTGCGGGATCGTGTAGTAGTCCCAGTCGTCGGTGCTGTGCCACAGCTCCCCGAGGCGGCCGACGTCGTGGATCGCCGGGTTCAGGTCGTCCCCACCGGCCTCCAGCAGGAGCACGCGCTGACCCGCGTCGACGAGACGCCGGGTGATCACGGAACCGGCTGAGCCGGCGCCGACGACGATGGTGTCGTAGGACGGGGTCGTCTCGCTCAAGGTCGTCTCCTTCGACGGCTGCGGCGCACTGGTCGCGCACCACCGTGCCCCGGCGTGCGCGGCCCGTCACGGGGTCGCGCACGTTCCTGCGCCCCGGGACAAGGGGCTCTCGCTGGGGCACAAGGGCCCGGTGCCCCCGCCCGTGGTCGAGCACCGTCGCCCCGGGCGCCGCGCCCACGGCTCACCGCGGGGCAGCGAGTCGTGCGAGACTCCGACCCGTCCACCGCTCGGCTCGCCGGAGAGCCGGTGGGAAGAGGTGCAGGAGTGTCCGCGGCCGCTCCCCGAGGCGATCCCGCTGGAGCACCGCACCGGGAGGGAGACGATCATGCGCTGGGGCGTGACCGGAACCGAGCAGCACGACGTGGGCACGGGCGAGGGCTTCGAGGGCTGGGGTGCAGCCGTGGAGCGCTCCTTCCCGCCCCTGCGGCTCGCGCTGCCGCGGGCCGGCGCCTTCCACGGGCGCATCCGTTCAGCCGGTCACGACCGGTTCCGCGTCTGGGACATCTCCGCGTCCCCGCACCTGGTGGAGCGCTCGCGCAACCAGGTGAGCGACTCGCTCGGGCAGTACTTCAAGCTCTCCTTCCAACTGTCGGGCACGGGTCTGGTGCGCCAGAACGGTCGGGAGCTGCTGCTGCGGCCTGGTGACATCACCCTCTACGACACCTCGCGGCCGTACTCGATCCTCTTCGAGGAGGACTTCCGCTTCGTCGTCGCCATGTTCCCCCGCGATGCGCTGCAGTTCCGCCTCCGCGACGTGGAGGCCCTGTCGGCTGTCCGGCTCGACGGTACGCAGGGGGTCGGCGCCCTGCTGAGCGGGTTCCTGCGCGGGTTGCCGACGGGTCTGGCCGGCCTGCCGCCGGCGGCGGTGTCGCGCGTCTCCCACGCTGCGCTGGAACTCACCGCCAGCCTCATCGACGCCCACCTCGGGGAGGAGGAGTCCTCCCGTGAGGTCCTCCGCCGACGGATCCACGCCCACGTCGAGGAGAACCTGCACGACCCGGCCCTCTCGCCGGCGTCCATCGCCGCCGCGCACTACCTCTCCCTGAGGTCGCTGCACGCGCTGTTCGAGGACGAGGACTTCACGGTCGCGGCGTGGATCCGGCACCGGCGGCTGGAGCACTGCCGGGAGGACCTGTGCGACCCGGCGCTGGCGCACCTGCCCGTGTCGGAGGTGGCCAGCCGGTGGGGGATGCCGGACGCGGCCCAGTTCAGCAAGGCGTTCCGCCGCGCCTACGGCACCACGCCCACCGCTTGGCGGGCGGCCGCCACCTCGCGCTCCACGACAAGTGCTCCGCCACCGAGGGACAAGACCGCTCCGGCGCCTGCACCGAGCATGGGGTGAGTCCCGGCCCTCCCAGGGGCGTGGGACGTCCCGGTCCGCGCTCGAGGAGGAGTGGCCATGACGCAGGACGCGCAGCAGCAGGCACCGCAGCAGGAGGTCGACGTCGTCGTCGTCGGAGCGGGGTTCGCGGGGCTCCACGCCCTGCACGAGCTCCGGGGCCGCGGTCTGTCGGTCCGGGTCCTGGAAGCCGGTCACGGCGTGGGGGGTACCTGGTACTGGAACCGCTACCCGGGGGCGCGCTGCGACGTGGAGAGCACGGACTACCAGTTCTCCTTCTCCGAGGACCTGGTGCGCGAATGGCGCTGGAGCGAGCGCTACCCGCGGCAGGAGGAGCTGCTGCGCTACCTCGACCACGTCGCCGACCGCTTCGACCTGCGTCGCGACATCTCCCTGGGGCGCCGCGTGGTCAGCGCGGTGCTCGAGGAGGAGGACGTGACGTGGACCGTGGCGACCGAGCAGGGCGAGCGGTGGCGGGCGCGCTGGTTGATCATGGCTACCGGCTGCCTGTCGGTCCCGCGGTTGCCGATGGTGCCGGGCCTGGAGGACTTCCGCGGTGACTGGTACCACACCGCGTCCTGGCCCGCGGACGGCGTCGACTTCACCGGCGAGCGCGTCGCCGTCGTCGGCACGGGTTCCTCGGGCATCCAGTCGATCCCGCTGATCGCCGAGCAGGCCGCCGGGCTGCTGGTGCTGCAGCGCACGGCCAACTACAGCGTGCCCGCCTTCGACCACGAGCTGGGGGAGGAGGAGCTCGAGCGGCTGCAGCAGGACTTCGCAGCCCGGCGCGAGTTCACGCGCAGCTCGGCACTGGGGCTGGCAGCGCCCGCCGACCCCCGCTCGGCGCTGGCCGTCAGCGAGGAGGAGCGGCGCACCCAGTACGAGACCCGGTGGCGCATGGGCGGTCTGCCCATGATCGGTGCGTTCGCCGACCTCATGGTCGACCGCGCCGCCAACGAGACCGCCGCTGCGTTCTTCCGCGACAAGATCCGGGCCAAGGTCGACGACCCCGAGACCGCCGAGAAGCTGCTCCCCCGGGGGTACCCGTGGGGCGCCAAGCGCGTCTGCGTGGACAGCGGCTACTACGAGACCTTCAACCGCAGCGACGTCACGCTGATCGACCTGAACGAACAGCCGCTGCGCCGCATCACCCCGCGAGGCGTGCTGGTCGGCGAGACGGAGCACGAGGTCGATGCCATCGTCTTCGCCACCGGGTTCGACGCGATGACGGGCGCCCTGATGGCCATCGACATCCGCGGGCGCGACGGCCGGAGCCTGCGGCAGGCCTGGAGCGCCGGGCCGAAGACCTACCTCGGCCTGGCTGTCGCCGGCTTCCCCGGCCTGTTCACCGTCACCGGCCCGGGGAGCCCCTCCGTGCTCAGCAACATGGTGGTGTCCATCGAGCAGCACGTCGAGTGGATCGCCGACGCGATCTCCTGGTCCCGAGAGCGGGGCACCGAGGTCTTCGAGGCCACGCAGGAGGCGCAGGAGGCCTGGGTCGAACACGTCAACGCGGTCGCCGACTCCACTCTGTTCACGGAGGCGAACTCCTGGTACCTGGGGGCGAACGTCCCCGGCAAGCCCCGGGTGTTCATGCCGTACGCGGGCGGTGTGGGCGCCTACCGGCAGAAGTGCGACGAGGTCGCCGCCGCGGGGTACGAGGGCTTCCGCGCGGTACCCGCGCCCGGAGCGGAACGACGCCGCGCCGACCGGTCCGCCCCCGTCGTCGCCTGAACACCCCGGAGGAGGATGCAGCATGAGCGCAGTGGACACGGGCACCCGCACGATCGCCGTCCACGGGGGAACCCACCTCGAGGTCCTGCAGGACGGAGCGGGTGAGCCGCTCGTCCTGGTCTGCGGCACGAGCCAGTCCCAGCACCTGTGGGCGCCGATCCTGCCGCCCCTGACCGGGCGGTACCGCGTCACCACCTACGACCACCGCGGCATCGGCGGCTCCGCCCGGGGTTCGGGCGAGCTGAGCGCCGCCTCGCTCGCCGAGGACCTGAACACCCTCCTCGCGGGTCTCGGCATCGCTCGAGCGCACGTGCTGGGGTGGTCACTGGGCAGCGTCGTGGCGCAGGAACTCGCGATCCGGCACCCGGACCGCGTGGGCAGCCTCGTGCTCGCCGCGACGTGGGGGCGCACCAGCACTTACCAGCAGGCGGTGTTCACCGCCCTCCGGCACCCGTGGCGCACGGGGGACCGGGCGGCGGCCCTGACCGCTCTGGGCATCGCCTACTCGCGCGAGCTGCTCGCCTCCGACGCGTACGCGACGATGGGGCAGCAACTGGAGCCGCTGTTCCCCGTGGGGGAGCAGATGGCGACGGTGGTCGAGCAGTGGGACGTCGACCTCGCCCACGACGCGCGGGACCGGCTGGGTGCCGTCACCGCACCGACGCTGGTCGTCGCCGGCGAGCAGGACCTGCTCACCCCTCCCGAGGAGGGGCGCGCGGTCGCCGAGCTGATCCCAGGTGCGCGCTTCGAGCTGTTGACCGGGCCGGGGTCCAGCCACGCCGCCCTCATGGAGCGGCCGGGCGACTTCGACGAGATCGTGCTCGGCTTCCTCGCCGAGCACCCACTGCCCGCCGGACGGCGGAGCGCGGTGTGAACGCGCCGCAGCCGCCTTCGCCGGCACGACGAAGGCGGCTGCGCTCGCCCAGGCCCGCGGGGTGGACGAAGTGCCGGTCGTGCGCTCGGGGACAAGCCTCGTACGCACAGGGGCAAGCGCCCGACCCGCGCACGAGCGACCCTGGTGGCAGACGTCCGCGGTCCGCTCACCGAGGAGCCCGCGATGATGCGAAGGAGCACCATGACCGTCACCGACGCGCCCACCGCCGAGGACCTGCTGGCCCGCGTGGTGGCCGTGCAAGGGGAGGGCCGGGAGGTCCGTGAGCCCGCCACGGGAGCGGTGCTCGGCCACGCTCCCGTCCAGACCACCGAGGACCTCGACGCGGCCGTGACCGCGGCGCGCGCCGCGCAGCCCGGCTGGGCCGCGCTCGGCCACGAGCAGCGCTCGCAGGTGCTGCTGCGCATGGCCGACCGCGTCGACGCCGTCGCCGAGCCGCTCGCGCGGCTGCTCGCCCGTGAGCAGGGCAAGCCGCTGAACGGACCCAACGCCCGCTTCGAGGTGGGGGCCTGCTCGTCGTGGCTGCGCGCCACCGCCGCCACGGTGCTCGAGCCGCAGGTCGTCGTCGACGACGGCACCACCCGTGCCGAGCTGGTCTACCGCCCGGTCGGCGTCGTCGGAGCGATCGGCCCGTGGAACTGGCCCCTGATGATCACGGTCTGGCAGATCGCCCCCTCGCTGCGCATGGGCAACACGGTCGTGGTCAAGCCCTCGGAGCACACGCCGCTCAGCGTCCTGGCACTGGTGTCGATCCTCGGCGAGGAGCTGCCCGAGGGCGTCCTCACCGCCGTATCCGGGGAGCGGGAGGTCGGCGCGCGTCTGGCCTCGCACCCGGACGTGGACAAGGTGATGTTCACCGGTTCCACCGCCACCGGCCGCAAGGTCATCGAGAGCTCGGCCGGCAACCTGGCGCGGCTCACCCTCGAGCTCGGCGGCAACGACGCCGGGATCGTCCTGCCCGACGCCGACCCGGAGGCGATCGCCGAGGGCTTGTTCTGGGGCGCGTTCATCAACACCGGCCAGACGTGCGCGGCGCTCAAGCGGCTGTACGTGCACGACTCCCTCTACGAGAGGGTCGTCGACGCCCTCGCGGAGGTTTCGCGGAAGATGCCGATGGGGCCGAGCCTGGACGAGACGAGCGTGCTGGGGCCGCTGCAGAACAAGCAGCAGTTCGACGTCGTCGCCCGGCTGGTGGAGGACGCCAAGCAGCGCGGCGGGCGGATCGTCACCGGCGGTGAGCCGGCGACCGAACTGGGGGAGCTGTTCTTCCCGATCACGCTGGTCGCCGACCTCCACGACGGCGACCCGCTGGTCGACGAGGAGCAGTTCGGCCCCGCGCTGCCGATCGTCCGGTACAGCGACGTGGAGGAGGCGATCGCCTCCGCCAACCGCCTCGACGTCGGCCTCGGCGCCTCCGTGTGGTCCTCCGACCCGGCAGCCGCCCGCGTCGTGGCCGAGCGCATCCAGGCAGGCACCGTGTGGATCAACTCCCACGGCAGCGTGCACCCCATGGTGCCGTTCGGCGGGGTCAAGGGCTCCGGGTACGGGCTGGAGTTCGGTGTGGAGGGCCTGAAGGCGGTGGCGGTCCCGCAGGTCATCAGCGCCGCCGCTCCCACGATCGCGCCCACGGCCTGACACGGGCGTCGCCCGGCGCCGCGAGGAGCGGTGTCCGGGCGGCTCCTCGCGTCCAGCCCAGCAGCTTCCACGCACCCGGGCGAGCGCGCCGGTGCGAGCGTGTGGTCACCGTGAGGCCGGCTGCGTCGTCGCCGCATCGACGCCCTGGTTCGCCGACGACCGGTCGTGCCGGGCCGGCAGCGCAGGAGGCGGTGCGGGAGGGGTGGTGACCGCGGAGCGCGAAACCTGCGCGTTACCAGGACTTCTCGGTGAGGAAACCCACCGGCCAGTGTTGACTCTACAGTCGGAGACTCAACGAGGAGGCTCGCATGACCACGACCGCGACCACGCCTGACAGCCGTTCCGCCGCCAGCGGTCGGCACCCCCTGCCGTCACCGACCGAGCAGGAGGGCCCCGCTGTCCGCGGCGCGCTCGAGGACGCCGGCTCGATCCACGAGAACACCCGCTCCGCCCGTGCAGCCCTCGCGTTCCGCGGGCAGAACCGTGGCTGAGGCGGTGGTGGCACCGGAGCGGCGCGCCGGTGGGTTGCACGGTTCCATCGGCGTGCCGGGGATCGTCTTCCTCGTCGTCGCCTCCGCGGCGCCGCTCACCGCCGTCGGCGGCGCCCTGCCGGTGATGCTCGCCATCGGCAACGGTCCAGCGACACCGCTGGCCTACCTCGCCGTCGCTGCCGTTCTGCTGCTCTTCAGCGTCGGCTACGCCGCGATGAGCAGGCACGTCACCGACACCGGCGCCTTCTTCGCGTACGTCACCAAGGGGCTCGGCAGGGCGCCGGGGCTGGGTGCGGCCGGACTGGCGCTGCTGACCTACACGGCCATCCAGGCGGGCATCTACGGCCTGGCGGCCACGACGCTGCAGAGCCTGGTGGTGCAGTACGGCGGCCCGGACCTGCCGTGGTGGCTGTGGGCCCTCGCGCTCGTCGCCGTCGTCGGCGTGCTCGGCTACCGCAACATCGACCTGGGCGCCAAGGTCCTCGGCGTCCTGCTGGTCCTCGAGATCGGCATCGTCGCGTTGCTGAGCATCGCCGTGTTCGTCCAGGGCGGACCCGAGGGGTACTCCCCGCAGTCGTTCGACCCGAGCCGCTTCACCTCCGGATCGCCCGGGATCGCCCTGATGTTCGCCATCGCCTCCTTCATCGGTTTCGAGGCGACGGCCATCTACGGCGAGGAGGCGCGCGATCCGAGGCGCACCATCCCCATCGCGACGTACGTGGCGGTGGTGCTCATCGGTGTCTTCTACGCCTTCGCCAGCTGGGCCGTCGTCGTCGCCGTGGGACCCTCGCAGGTCGAGACCGTCGCCGGGGAGCACACCGCCGACCTCGTCGTGGGAGTCGTCAGCGGGCAGTACCTCGGCAGCTTCGGCGACCACGTCCTGCCCGTCCTGCTGTTCACCAGCTTGTTCGCCGCGCTGCTGGCGTTCCACAACGCCATCGCCCGCTACTGCTTCGCCCTGGGCCGGGCCGGGGCCCTGCCGCAGCTGCTGAGCCGCACCCACGACCGCCACCGCTCGCCGCACGCGGGCTCGGTCACGCAGACCGTCTCCGCCGTCGCCGTCCTGGCCCTCTTCGCCCTGGCCGGTGCCGACCCCGTCGCTCAGCTGTTCACCTGGATGTCGGGCCTGGCGACGGTGAGCGTGCTGGCTCTCATGTTGCTGGCCTGCCTGGCGGTGCTGGTGTTCTTCGCCAGGTCGGCGGTGGACCGGCGCAAGTGGAACACCCGCGTCGCGCCGGCGCTCGGCGGGGTGGGCCTGCTGGTGGTGCTCGTGAGCGTGCTCGCGAACTTCACGACGCTCATCGGTGGGTCGACCGGTCTCGCCGCCGTCCTCCTCGGACTGGTGGTTGCCGCGTTCGCCGCCGGTGCGGCCGGCGCCCTCCGGCCGGCACGGCCGAAGGAGGCTCCGGAGCCCGCTCCGACCACCACGGCACCGTGAACGGGTGCGGGCGAGGTGGAGCCCGGTTCCACCTCGCCCCGCGCCCCTCACCGGCGGTGCGAGAGCCTGCCCACCCCGGCGTCCGGCAGTTGCGCCAGCGGGTGCAGAACTCCCTCACGGTGCGCCCACGCCGCCGCCTCCAGCCGGCTCGCACTGGCGGTCCGCCGCCGCACGGCCTCCACGTGGGAGTGCACCGTCCGGAGGGAGATGTCGAAGAGGCCCGCGATGGAAGCGTCGTCCATGCCCAGTGCCAGACAGGTCAGCACGTCGACCTCCCGCCGCGTCAGCCCCGCCGGCAGTTCTTCGGGGAGGGCGTGCACCAGGAGTGCAGCGCCGCCCGTCGCCCGGTCGTCGCAGTGCATCGGTTCCACGACGAACCGGTACCACTGACCGCGGTCGGGCCACCACGCGGTGAGTCGGCGCCCGCGGTCGAGCCGCACGTTGTCCAGCACCCGGGTGAACGCCGGGTCGCCGAGGAAGGGCGGAGGTTCGTACCCCGCCACCTCGCGGGTGCGTGTCCCGTCGACCACCACGGCCGAGGAACCTCGCGGGACCCGAGCGGACAGTTCCAGCAGTGGCGCCCGGTGCTCCTGGTGCAACCACCGGGCCAGGGCGGGTTCCACAGCTGCGGCGATCGTCCGCTCGGCGTTCCCGAAGGACTCGCGCATCGCCGAGAGGTGCAGGAACCCCACGGTCTCTCCGCCGAAGACCAGGTGCACCGACATGCCGTCCCGGAATCCGAGAGGCTCAAGGTGGCGCCGGAAGAAGGAACCTTCGCGGAAGGAACTGCTGCGGTCGGTGGACAGGGAGAGCGGCAGTCGCGAATTCATGATCCAGGGCAGGTGCGGGTCGCGCAGGAAGTCCCGCGCAGGTTCCTCGTCCGCTGCACCGGCGTGACCGCGAGCGGCGACGATCGACGTGCTGGCCCCGTCGACGAGTTGCAGCGCAGAGGCGTCGCTGGGAACGACGCGGTGCAGGAGTTCCAGTGCGCGGACGGCCGCGGTGGGGTTCCGGGTCGGCCGGTGAGTGCGCCGATCTCCGCGGCGACCGTCACGGCGCTGGTTTCCATGCCACCCCACTCCCGGGCCTCGGCGGTGCGCCGACGCTACGCGCGCGACGGGCAACTGACAAGTTTCACCCGGTCGGGCCGGGTTCATCGTCCGTACTCCTACGGATGCGGTGGCTGGACGCTGCTGGTTCGCTCGACCCTCATCCCCGATTCCCGGCCCCACCGGCCATTCCGCCGCCGGCACCGTCGACAGGAGATCCCCGTGTCCCACCTCACCCGTAGAACACTGCTGAGCGCTACCGCCGCCACGACCGGAGTCGCCGTCGCGGGAGCCGCGCCCGCCAGTGCCGTGGCCGCCGGCCGCGGCCCCGCGGACCTCGTGATCGTCAACGGTCGGGTCCTCGTCATGGACGAGCGCTGCCGCACTGCAGAGGCGCTCGCGGTGCGCGACGGACGGATCATCGCGGTCGGTTCGGCCCGTGAGGTCCGGCGACTGACCGGCCGGCGCGCCCAGGTCCTCGACGCCGCCGGTGGGACCGTCCTGCCGGGGATCAACGACTCCCACCTGCACCTGAACTCCCTCAGCCTCAACCTGCCGCCCTACTCCTACCCGGTCGACACGGGGACCGTCGAAGAACTCGTCGCCGTCGTCCGCGACGCCGTGGCGGCGACTGCGGACCCCGGTGCGTGGATCCGCGGCCAGGGCTGGAACGACAACCGGTTGCCGCGTGCGCCGCGCGCCTCGGACCTGGACCCGGTCTCCGGCGACCACCCCGTCGTGCTCACCGACTTCTCCTTCCACGCCACGACGGTGAACACCGTCGCGATGCGGCTGGCCGGGATCACCCGCGACACGGTGGCCCCGGCGGGTGGCGTCATCGAGAAGGACGCCGACGGCGAACCGACCGGTGTGCTGCGCGAGGGTGCGCAGAACCTCGTGCGCGCGGTCGTCCCGGCGTTCTCCCCGCAGGAGGTCGCCGAGAGCGTCCGGGCCGGGACCGCGCTGCTGCACCAGCGCGGCATCACGAGCATCACCGAACCGGGCATCGGGCTGAACACCCTCGCCGTCTACGCCGACGAGGCCGCTGCGGGGCGCCTCCGCGTGCGGATCACCGCGTTGCTCAGCGCCGGCCCGAACGCCGCGGGGTTGCGCGAGACCCTGGCGTCCTTCGTGCGCCCGGAAGGGGTGGACGAGCGCCTGCTCCGGGTCGGTGGGGTGAAGGTCTTCGGCGACGGCATCCCGACGGCCGCGAAGACGGCGTGGCTGCACGACCCGTACCTGGACGGCACGAACGGTTCGCTCACCGTCGACGGTGCGACGATCGAGGAGCAGGTCGCGGAACTGGGCGAGATCATCACCGCGGCGGTCGAGGCCGGGATGCAGGTCGGTACCCACGCCACGGGGGACGCCACGATCGACGCGGTCGTCGAGGCCTACACCGCGGCCACGGGGCGCAGCCGGCGGCGCAGCGACCTGCGCCACTACGTCATCCACGGCGACCTCGCCCCCCTGGCGACGCTGGCGACCATGGCGCAGCACGACATCGGCATGAACATGAACGCGTCCATCAAGCACCTGCTCGGCGACTCCGTGGCGTCCGTCCTGGGGGACGAGCGGTCCGCCTACCAGGCGCCCTACCGCAGCGCGCTGGACGCTGGGGTGCGCGTCACCAGCGCCTCGGACGCGCCCGTGACGATGCCCGACTGGCTCGTCGGCGTGTTCGGCGCTGAGACCCGGGAGGGCGTGTACGGCGGGGTGACCGGTCCCGAGCAGGCGATCAGCCGGCTGGAGGCGCTGACCTCCTACACCCGCACCCCGGCCTGGCAGGACCACGCCGAGGCCTGGAAGGGCACCCTGCAGCGCGGGATGGTCGCCGACGTCTGCATCGTCGAGGGTGACCTCCTCGGCGTCGACGCCCACGACCTGCCCGGACTCACCGTCTCCGCCACGGTCCTCGGCGGGACGGTCGTGCACGACGCCACCGCGGCCGGGAGCCCGACGTCCGGTCCCGGTCCGGCTGCCACGGCCGCTGCTGCCGCCGTCGCGATGAGCAGCCGGCACGGGGCGGACTGCCTGGGCGCCGGGGCCTGCTGCTGCAGGGTCAGCGACCGGATCACCGGCCGGCCCTTCACCGCCTGACCCGCCCGGACCTCGCCGTGGACCTCCTGCCCCGCGTGCACCCGTGCACGGGGCGGTTGGTCCCGGCCGGCGGCGGCACCGGGGTCCTGGGCGCCGGCGCCCCGGCGTTCCCGCCGACCGGCTGACGCGTGACGACCAGCACACCACCGAGAGGAACCGAACGATGAGCTCGACCGACGTCGCCAACCCGCCCGCCGGGGTCGACTACCCCCCGGCGGACAGGTGGCCCACGCTCAACGCCCTGGACGTCCAGGGGTTCAGCGACTACAACCTCCCGGACTCCGACGCCCTGTCCGGCAGGTCGTTCCGCGCGGAGTTCGACGCTCACCCCGCCCTGTCGATCTCCCTGGACCGCGAGGCCGGTGTCCGCCTGGAGGAGGAGGACGGGCGCTCGGAGCCGGCCGCGGTGGTCGCCCCGGTGAGCGTCAAGCAGGTCGACGACGGACTGTTCCTCCTCCACGCGGCGGTGACCGAGCCGGAACCCGCGGCGTTCGTCATCGCGCTCGACGTCACGGGCGGCGCGGTCACCGTGGTCCGCAGCACCCTGGTCGACGCGTCGCCGGGCAGCCCGAGGGTCCACGAGGACGTCCGCACCGGCTCGCTCGCCGGACGGTCGGCCCGCCACCAGCGGACCTCCGAGCTGGTGGGGGCGCGCGTCCAGTACGTGTACGGCCCCGACAACGCCTACGAGCACGTCTACCTCACCGACAGCGCCTACACCTGGCACTGCCTGGCCGGGCCGGAGCGGGGCCTGGCCGACACCGAACGCGGTCGGGTCTGGAAGCTGCGCGAGGACGTCTACCTGTTCGCCTGGCAGGAGAAGGTGGTGCCCTGCGACGGCGTCGTGGCGATCAACTTCCGGCGCGGACGGTCCACGGGCCGCATCTGGGGGCTCGACACCGGGACCGGGGAGCCGAACTCGCTCGCCATGGGGGCCCGGGAGACCCTGCTCTCCCGCACGGTCCACGACCCGTCCGCCTGGGCCTGAGCTCGGCCGGGTCGGCCCGGAGGGGAGCAGCGGTCCCAGGGGCACGGGGCGACGCGTCGACGGGACCGGGGTGCCCGTGACCGCCCCCCGGTGAGAAGCTGCGTCCACCATGCCGAAGCTCGTCGACCACTCCGAGCGCCGTCAGCGCATCATCGAGGCAGCCTGGCGCCTCATCGCCGAGCGCGGCATCGATGCCGCCACCATGCGTGAGATCGCCCGGGAGGCCGGCTACGCCAACGGCGCGCTCACGCACTACTTCGCCGACAAGGAGGCGCTGCTGCGGGCGGCGTACGAGCACGTCTACTCGGCCACCAACGAGCGCGTCGCGGTGGCCGTCTCGGGCCTGGACGGCGTGGAGGCCCTGCGCGCCTTCTGCCGCGAGGTGCTGCCCCTCGACGACCTGCAGCTCGAGGAGGCGCGGATGGTGCTGTCCGTGTGGAGCCGGGCCATCGTCGACGAGGCCCTCGAGGCGGTCCACGCGGACTCGATGGGGGTGTGGCGGTCGATGATCGTCGAGTGGCTCCGCGAGGGCCGCGACCTGGGTCAGGTGCGCACCAGCACGACGGACGACGTGCTCGCCGACCAGCTGATGACCCAGCTGATGGGAGCGCAGGTCATGGCCCTCGCCGGTGGTTCGGCCGTCGGGCCGGCGGCCCAGGAGGCGGTGCTGGAGGAGTGGATCTCCCGGCTGGCCCGTCCCTGACCGGCTCCCGACGACACCCGCGCCCGGACGGTCGTGACTCCGGAGCCGAAACACGGATGTAACGAGGACTTCTCGAGGAGGAAACCCGTCAGGTACCTTTGGTTCTACAGTCGGAGACTCAACGAGGAGGCCCGCATGACCACGACCGTGACCACGTCCGACCCCCGTTCCGCCGCCGGCGACCAGCACCCCTTGTCGTCGCTGACCGTGCAGGAGATCTCCGCTGTCCGCGACGTGCTCGACGACGCC
This sequence comes from Kineococcus esterisolvens, assembly GCF_050871405.1. NCBI lineage: Bacteria > Bacillati > Actinomycetota > Actinomycetes > Kineosporiales > Kineosporiaceae > Kineococcus > Kineococcus esterisolvens. The sequence goes on along the minus strand of NZ_JBJLRI010000005.1, from coordinate 12,132 downwards.
GGACTGATCCACGAGAACACCCGCTTCGTGTACGTCGGCCTCGAGGAGCCCACCAAGCAGGAACTGCGGGCCGCGCGGGCCTCCGCGTCCCGGCCGACGCGCCGCGCTCGGGTGCTGCTGCACGACGTGCGCGTCGTGGCGGCCAGGGACGTCGTCGTCGACCTCGACGCCCGCCGGGTCGAGGCCGTCACCGACCTGGACGCCGAGGCCGACGGGCAGCTGCCCGTCCTGGACGAGGAGTTCGAACTCGTCGAGCAGCTGCTCGCCACCGACGAGCGGTGGCTGGCGGCGCTGGCCGCGCGCGAGCTCGACGTCGCCGACGTGCGCGTAGCGCCCCTCTCGGCCGGTGTCTTCGAGTACGAGGACGAGGTCGGCAAGCGCATCCTGCGCGGGCTCGCCTTCCGCCAGGACCACCCCGAGGACCACGCCTGGGCGCACCCGGTCGACGGCCTCGTCGGCTACGTCGACGTCATCGCCCGCGAGGTCACCCAGGTCGTCGACCTCGGGGTCGTGCCGGTCCCGGAGGGGTCGGGCAACTACGACGACCCGGCGGTGCGCGGTGAGTACCGCACCACGCAGAAACCCATCTCCATCACCCAGCCCGAGGGGCCGTCCTTCACGCTGGACGGCGACCTGCTGCGCTGGGAGAACTTCTCCGTGCGCGTCGGGTTCGACGCCCGCGAAGGGCTCGTGCTGCACCAGATCTCCTTCTTCGACCGCGACCAGGACCGCGACCGCTCCATCGTCCACCGCGCCTCCATCGCGGAGATGGTCGTGCCGTACGCCGACCCCTCCCCGGTGCGCAGCTGGCAGAACTACTTCGACACCGGTGAGTACCTCGTCGGCCGCTACGCCAACGCCCTCGAGCTCGGCTGCGACTGCGTCGGGGAGATCACCTACCTCGACGCCGTCATCGCCGACGAGCTGGGCAACCCGCGCGTGCTGCCGAACGCGGTGTGCATCCACGAGGAGGACTACGGCATCCTCTTCAAGCACACCGACCTGTGGGCCGGCAAGGCCGGCGTGCGCCGTCAGCGCCGGCTGGTCATCTCGTTCTTCACCACGATCGGCAACTACGACTACGGTTTCTACTGGTACCTCTACCTCGACGGCACGATCGAGTTCGAGGCCAAGGCGACCGGCGTCGTCTTCACCTCGGCCTACCCGGGGCAGGGCTACCCCTACGCGTCGGAGATCGCCCCGGGTCTGGGCGCGCCCTACCACCAGCACCTGTTCAGCGCCCGGCTGGACATGGCCGTGGACGGCGAGGAGAACCTCGTCGAGGAGGTCGACGTCCAGCGGGTGCCGACGAGCGCGGTGAACCCCCGCGGCAACGCCTGGACCACCACCGCCACCCCGCTGCGCACCGAGCTGCAGGCGCGCCGCAAGGCCGACCCCTCCCTGGCCCGGGTCTGGCACGTGTCCAACCCGGACCGCGAGAACGCGCTGGGACGCCCGGTCGCCTACGCGCTGTTCCCCGAGGGGCAGCCGACGCTGCTGGCCGCCGACGACTCCCCGATCCAGAAGCGCGCGGCGTTCGCCACCGAGCACCTCTGGGTGACCGCCTACGACCCCGCGGAGCGGTACTCGGCGGGCGACTTCGTCAACCAGCACCACGGCGGCGCCGGCCTGCCGGCCTTCGTGGCCGACGACCGCAGCATCGAGAACACCGACCTGGTCCTCTGGCACACCTTCGGCCTGACCCACGTCCCCCGCCCGGAGGACTGGCCGATCATGCCGGTCGACTACGCCGGCTTCAAGCTCAAGCCGGTGGGGTTCTTCGACCGCAACCCCACCCTCGACGTCCCGCCCACCTCCAGCGCGCACTGCGCCACCTCCCCGAACGAGAGCACGACCGGTGGTTGCTGCGGCGGCGGGCAGGACCGTGGCTGAGGCAGCGGTGGCACCGGAGCGGCGCTCCGGCGAGTTGTGCGGATCCATCGGGGTTCCGGGCATCGTCTTCCTGGTGGTCGCCTCCGCGGCACCGCTGACCGCCATCGGCGGGGCGTTGCCGGTGATGCTCGCCATCGGCAACGGGGCGGGAACCCCGTCGGCATACCTGGTCGTGGCTCTCGTGCTGCTGCTGTTCAGCGTCGGCTACGCCGCGATGAGCCGGCACGTCACCGACACCGGGGCGTTCTTCGCCTTCGTCACCCGCGGACTGGGCCGACGGGCGGGGCTCGGCTCGGCGGGACTGGCGCTGCTGACCTACACGGCCATCCAGGCGGGCATCTACGGCCTGGCGGCCACGACGCTGCAGGGCCTGGTGGTGCAGTACGGCGGCCCGGACCTGCCGTGGTGGCTGTGGGCCCTCGCGCTCGTCGCCGTCGTCGGCGTGCTCGGCTACCGCAACATCGACCTGGGCGCCAAGGTCCTCGGCGTCCTGCTGGTCCTGGAGATCGGCATCGTCGCGGTCCTGTCGGTGGCCGTCTTCGTCCAGGGCGGTCCCGAGGGCACGTCGCTGACCTCCTTCACCCCCTCGTCCTTCGCCACCGGCTCCCCGGGCATCGCGCTGATGTTCGCCATCGCCTCCTTCATCGGGTTCGAGGCGACGTCGATCTACGGCGAGGAGGCCCGCGACCCGCAGCGCACCGTCCCGGTCGCCACCTACGTCGCGGTGGTCCTCATCGGCGTGTTCTACGCCTTCGCCAGCTGGGCCGTCGTCACGGCCGTCGGCGCCTCCCGGGTGGCGGCCGTCGCGGGGGAGCACCCGGCCGACCTGGTCGTCGGTGTCGTCAGCGGCCAGTACCTGGGTCCCCTCGGCGGGCACGTGCTGCCGGTCCTGCTGTTCACCAGCCTCTTCGCCGCGCTGCTGTCCTTCCACAACGCCATCTCCCGGTACTTCTTCGCGCTGGGGCGCGACGGGGCCCTGCCCGGGGCGCTCGCCCGCACCCACGGGCGCCACGGCTCCCCGCACACCGGCTCGCTCGCGCAGACGGTCACGGCGGTGGTGGTCCTGGCGGCCTTCGCGCTCGCCGGTGCGGACCCGGTGGCGCAGCTGTTCACCTGGATGTCGGGTCTGGCGACCGTGAGCGTCGTGGTGCTGATGCTGCTGGCGTGCACGGCCGTGCTGGTGTTCTTCGCGCGGACCGGGCTCGACGGTCGGACGTGGAACACCCGCACCGCTCCCGTCCTCGGCGGCGTGGGCCTGCTGGGGATCCTCGTGGCGGTGCTGGCGAACTTCACCACGCTCATCGGGGGATCCGCAGCCCTCGCCGGCTTCTTCCTCGCCCTGGTCGTCGCCGCCTTCGCGGTCGGCTGGTCGCTGTCCCTGCGGCGCCGGCCGGTGGCCGGGGAGGTGGCCCCGCCGACGCCGGTCGCCGACCCCCCGCAGCCGTGACCGGGGATCTCGCGGCGGTCCACGTCGCGTCCGCCCTGGCCGGGCTCGTCGCGGCCGCCACCGGGCTCCTGGCCCAGGCCCGGTGGCGGGACCGGGCCCTGGGTGCACACGTCGTGATGACGGCGGCCATGTTCCTGTGCCTGGTGGCCGCGCTGCAGGTGGACGTCCCCGTCGGGCTGCTCCTGCTGCTCGCGGTGGCCTCCTGGGTGGGGGCCTGGACGAGGGCCGCCGCCGACCGCCGCGCCCAGCGGCGGTCGGGGCTGCCGCTCGACCTGCTGGCCACCGGTTCCCTGCTGCTGCTCATGCCGATGTCCCACGCACCGGCTCCGGGCCCCGCGGGAAGCGGCCACCTGCACGCGACCGGCGCGTCCACCACCGCCGTGCTCGCCCTGGTCGTGGCGGTCTCCTGGCTCGCGGTGTCGCTGCTGCGCTGCCGCGCGGGCCGGGAGGGGACCGCCGGGCACGGCTCGGGCCTGCTGCCGTCCGTCTGCGCCGCGGGCATGGCCGGGAGCATGGTGGTCATGGTCGCCGTCGCGGTCTGAGGTCGCAGCCCGAGTCCGGGGCGCAGCCCCGCCACCCGCCCCCGCGGACCCGTCCCACCCCGATGAGAGGCACTTCGTGAGCATCGACCTGCTGATCCGCAACGCCCGCATCTGGACCGGGGACCCCGCCCGGCCGTGGGCCACCTCCCTGGCCGTCACCGGCGGCCGGGTCGCCGGTGTCGGAACCGAGGACGGCACCGAACCCGAGGGGGACGTCGCCACGGTGGTCGACCTCGACGGTGCGTTCGTCGTCCCCGGCCTGCACGACGTGCACAACCACCACGCCGTCGCCGGCCGAACCGACCTCTTCGAGTGCCGTTTCCTGCCCACCGACTCCCTGGAGGCGGCGCTCGACGCCGTCGCCGCCTACGCCCGCGACCTGCCACCGGACGGGTGGGTCGTCGGCGGCAACTGGGGCAGCAACCTGCTGGACCGGCTCTCCACCCTAGAGGCGCGCGAGGCCCTGGACGCTGCAGCGGGTGGCCGTCCCGCGATGCTGCGCGACGACAGCAACCACAACCGCTGGGTCAGCAGCGAGGCCCTGCGGCTGGCGGGCATCGACGCCGGCACACCCGATCCGGCCGGTGGGCAGGTCCACCGCGACCCGGCGACGGGGGAGCCCACGGGTGTCCTCATCGAGGCGGGCGGGTTGCTGGTGGAGAAGGCGCTGGCCGCCACCGCGACCGGCAGCCTCGAGGACGACGCGCGCTGCTCCGAGCGCGGCATCGAGATCCTCCACACCCACGGCATCACCGCCTTCCAGGACGCGGCGACGTCGCTGCAGGTGCTCCGGGCGCTGAAGCACCTGGACGACACCGGCCGGCTGAAGGCGTGGGTCGTCAGCTCCATGCCGGTCAACGACGTCATCTTCGGTTCCGACCCGGTCGGCGAGGAGCTGTTCGCCCACCGCGAGGAGGTGCGCAGCCCGCACCACTTCCCGGACTCGGTGAAGATCTTCCTCGACGGGGTCCCCACCTCCAGGACAGCCGCGTTCCTCGAGCCGTACCTGCCGGACGACCTGCACGGCGAGTGCTGGCGCGGTGGCACGACGATGCCCGCCGAGGACCTGCTGGACGTGCTGCGTCGCACGGCCGCCCAGGGCCTGTCCGCCAAGATCCACTGCACCGGGGACGCCTCGGTGCGGATGACCCTCGACGCCATCGCCACCGTGCGCGCCGAGGGGCACACCGACGTGCGCTACCACATCGCGCACGGCCAGTACGTGCACGAGGACGACGTCCCCCGCCTCGCCGAGCTCGACGTCGTCGCCGACCTGTCGCCGACGCTGTGGTTCCCCGGCGTGATCCTGGACGCCATCAAGAAGTGCGTGCCCGCCGAGCGTGCGGAACGGATGCACCCCAACCGCTGGCTGCTCGAACACGGCACCGTCCTGGCGGGCGGTTCGGACTGGCCGGTCAGCGTCACCCCGGACGTGTGGCTGGGCATCCAGGGGCTCGTCACCCGCGAGGACCCGTCGGGGGAGTTCCCCGGGACGCTGTGGCCGGAACAGGCGCTCACCCTCGAGGAGGCCCTGACCGTCTACACGTCCGCCTCGGCGCGGGCCATGGGTCTGTCGGAGCACACCGGCTCCCTGGAGCTCGGCAAGTCCGCCGACTTCGTCGTCCTCGACCGCGACCCGTTCCGGACCGATCCGCACGAGCTGGCGACGATCACGGCGCAGCAGACCTGGTTCGCCGGAGAACTGGTGCACCGTCGCCACTGAGGGGTGCCGTCCCGGCCCCGATCGCTGGATCCACGGTGGGGCCGGGGCGGATCCCCGCTGCCGCAACACCAGATCCGCCGATCACCGCGTCCCCGGGGGCTTCACGGCGCTGGCGGCCCATCGAGGTCTCGTCGGCCAGCGCCGGCGGACCTCTCAGCCCGACCGGGGAGAGCACCGGCAAGACGTGACGCCGGGCAGCGTTGAGGTCGTGCGTGGTGCGCCGAAAGTACCCGCGCGACGCGTTGCGCCGGGGATCGAGGAAGGTCAACGTGAACCGCTCCTTCACCGTGTGCGTTGCCCCGAGTCGTTCGTGGAAGGCGATGGCGGAGCGGTTCCAGGCGGGGGTCTGCCACTGCGCCTGCACCAGTCCTCGACGGTGTGAACGCGACGCGCACGACGTGGTCGTCGCCGGTGCCGGGTCCGCTCACAGCACCTGGACCGGGGCGACGAGGTCGTCCGGGGCCCGCCGGGATCGTCCGGTCCCGGTGGCGATCGCCAACCCCTCGCGAGCCCAGTACTCGAACCCGCCGATCAGCTCCTGCACCCGGGTGTAGCCCATCGAGGCCAGGGTGAAGGCGGCCCTGGTAGCGCCGTTGCAGCCCGGCCCCCAGCAGTAGACGACGATCGGGGCGTCCAGCTCCGGCGCCAGGTCCCCGATGCCGTCGCGCACGTGCGCGCCGGGCAGGTGCACCGCGCCGGGAATGCGGCCCTGGCTCCACCCCGCTGCGGAGCGCACGTCGAGCACCAGCGGCGCTGCACCGCCGGCGCGAGCTGCGGCGAGATCGGCCGGGTCGGTCTGGTGGGCCAGCTTGGCGGCGAAGAAGTCCACCGCGGAGATCGGGGTCGGCATGCCCACCATCGAACCCGCCTGAGGTCGGACGTGCCAGGGCCCCTCCACGGATCGCGCGCGGTTCAGCCGTTGATCCGCTGGTACTTTCGCCATCGTGACGACGATTTCCCGGCCGACCCTGGATGCGACCGACCACCGCATCCTGGAACAGGTGCAACGGGACGGCCGGATCAGCGTCGCCGACCTGGCCCGCGCGATCAACCTCTCCGCCAGCGCCACCGCCGAGCGGCTGCGCCGCCTCACCGACACCGGCGTCATCACCGGCTACAGCGCCACCCTGGACCCCGAAGCGTTGGGTTACACCGTGACCGCGTTCGTGCGCTTGGCCTACCCCACGGGCAACTACAAGCCGTTCCACGACCTGCTCGAGGTCACCCCTGAGGTGATCGAGGCCCACCACGTCACCGGTGACGACTGCTTCGTCCTGAAGGTCCTGGCCCGGTCCATGCGCGATCTGGAACGCATCACCGGCAAGCTGGCGACGCTGGGTGGCGTCACCACCAGCGTCGTCTACTCCAGCCCACTGCCGCACCGACGCCTCAACCCCGCGTAGGCACCGGAACGTCCAGGCCGGACCCGCCCCACCGACGAAGCCTCATCGACGCCTCCACCGCCCACCGCGGTGAGCGGAGCACGTCGTTCCGGTGGGGCTGGAAAGATCCCCCGGTGCGGTCGCCGGGACGTCCGCGACCACCGGGATGGACGGGTGGGCGGCAGCGCCGCTCCCGGCGTCACCCCCCGACCGGCCGAGGAGCTCGCGCCGCACTCCTGCGCGCTCGTGGCCGGGGGGGACGCCCCGGCACGCGCGCCCTCCCCGTGCCCGACGCGGCGTCATACTCGACCGGTGAGTGATGAGCCCGCCTTCCCCGTCCGCACCGCCGGCGAGCTGGACGCCATGCGCGAGGCCGGTCGCGTCGTGGCCCGCACGCTGCAGTCGGTGCGCGCCGCAGCCGTGCCCGGCGCGAAGCTGCGCGACCTCGACGAGATCGCGCAGACGAGCATCCGCGAGGCCGGCGCCCTGCCGTCGTTCCTCGGCTACGCCCCCTCCTGGGCGCCGCGGCCGTTCAACGGCGTGCTGTGCCTGTCCGTCAACGAGGTCGTCGTCCACGGCCGCCCCACCGGCCGCCGCCTCGACGACGGCGACCTGCTCAGCATCGACGCCGGCGCGATCCTGGACGGCTGGAACGGCGACTCCGCGATCACCGTCCACGTCGGGCAGCAGCACGAGGACGACGTGCGGCTGGTGCGGGCCACCGAGGAAGCCCTGACTGCGGGCATCGCCGCCGCCCGCCCCGGCGCGACCCTGCTGGACGTGGCGCGCGCCGTCGACGAGGTGGCCCGCCGCCACGGCTACTCCCACCTGCCCGACCACGGCGGCCACGGCATCGGGCGCAGCATGCACGAGGCGCCGTTCGTGCCCAACCGCCCGATGCCCGGCGCCGCCGAGGTGCGCCTGGAACCCGGCAGCACCCTGGCGATCGAGCCGATGCTGCTGGCGGGCGGCGAGGGGTACCGCACCGCCCGCGACGGCTGGTCGGTCGTCACCCTCGACAAGCGCCGCGCCTCGCACGCCGAGCACACCGTCGCCGTCACCGAGGACGGCCCCGTGGTGCTCACCGCTCCCTGACCGGGGTCCGGGCTCGTGGGACGCGTGCGGATCGGCACGTCCGGGTGGACCTACCCGGAGTGGCGCGGGGTGTTCTACCCGCCCGGCCTGGCGCAGCGCCGGGAGCTGGAGCACCTCGCCGACCGGCTGGCGACCGTGGAGCTGAACGCCTCCTTCTACGCCCTGCAGCGCCCCGCGAACTACCCGTCGTGGGCGCGGCGCACCCCGCCGGGTTTCTGCTTCAGCGTCAAGGGCTGGCGGGCCGTCACCCACGAGCACCGCCTCGTGGGTGTCCGGGACGCGCTCGCCGCGTTCTTCGCCTCCGGGGTGCTGGACCTGGGCGACAAGCTCGGGCCGGTGCTGTGGCAGCTGCCGCCGAGCGTGCGCTTCGATGCCGACGTGCTGGCGAGGTTCTGCGCGCTGCTGCCGCCCACCACGACCGCCGCCGCGGAACTCGCCGCCTCCCGCGCGGTCGCACCCGGCACGGCGACGTCGCCCGGAACCGTCGAGGAGCGCCCGCTGCGGCACGCCGTGGAGGTGCGCCACCGCAGCCACGAGAACCCGGAGCTCGCCGAGGTGCTGCGCGCGCACGGCGTCGCGCTCGTCACCGCCGACACCGGCGGGCGCTGGCCGCTGCTGCAGGAGCAGACCGCCGACTTCGCGTACGTCCGGCTGCACGGCTCACCCGAGCTGTACGTCAGCGGCTACGACGACGCCGCGCTCGAGGACTGGGCGGCGCGGGTGCAGGGGTGGGCGGCGGGTGGGCGCGACGTGTTCGTCTACTTCGACAACACCATGGCCGGGCGGGCCCCGTTCGACGCGCTCACCCTCGCGCAGCGACTGGGGCGGTGAGCACGCGGCCCCGCTGCGGACCGCGCGGGTCGTGGGTCCCGCCGCTCTGGCCGTGCGCATCGACGGGGGCGACGAGACGGGCCCGGGCGCGCTCCTCGGCGCGGCCTGTCGCTGCTGTGGGCGTGGCGGCCAGCCACGCAGCGTGCAGGCGCCGGGCCTGTGCGAGCGGGGACCGTCTGCGGGTGATCGCCCTGCTGCGGTTCCTTCACGCGTGTGCCGACAGCCGCCATCGTCGCGGCGCGTGGCGGTCGAGGGGGAGCTTCTCGCCGCAGTCGCGCGCGGTGCTCAGCTGGGACGAGAGTGAGGAGGGCGTGGCGGACATCGGCGCCTCCGCGCTGCTGCTGGGGGCCGACCGCCGGGTGCTCAGCGACGGGCACCTCGTCTTCTCCAACCAGACCACCTCGCCGGAGGGCGCCGTGCGCCACCTCGGGCGCGGCAGCACCGGGATCGGTGCGGAGGAGCGCGTCAGCGTCGGCCTGGACGAGGTCCCGGACGAGGCCGCCTTCGTGGTGCTGGCCGCCTCGGAGGATGAGCCCGAGACAAATCCGTACACTTCCACGTAATCGGTGTACGCTTTTGTCTCGTGGAGATCGACACGCTCCCGCCGACGTTCACTGCGGGCCAGGCCCGGACGGCCGGGGTCTCGACCCGTGCGCTGTACCGCTGGCGCGACACCGGTGAGGTCGTCGAGCTGTCCCGCGGGGTGTTCCGCCACGCCGACGCGCCCCCGCCGACGCACCCGGACCTGCTCGCGATCAACCTTCGGGCCCCGAACGCCGTGGTCTGCACCCTCAGTGCGGCGGCCGTCCACGACCTCACCGACGTCGCGCCGTTCGAGGTGCAGATCGCGGTCTCGAGCAGAACGCACCCGCCCCGGATCACCCAGCCCCCGACCACCGTGCTGCGGTTCGACCCGGCCACTCACCAGCTGGGCGTCACCGAGATCGAGGCCGCTCCAGGGGAGTTCGTGCCCGTCTACGACCCGGCCCGCACCGTCGTCGACCTCCTGCGCCTGCGCCACCGGTTCGGCCACGACGTCGCCTACAGCGCACTGAACCGCTACCTCGCACGTCCGGACGCGCGCCGAGCCGAGGTCTACCGCTACGCCCGCGCTCTTCGCATCGCGACCACCGCCCTGACCGCCCTCGACATCGCCGGAGCCCAGTGACCCCCGTCGACCGCACCAGCCCCGCCGGCCGCGCCTACCTCGACCTGCAGAACCACGCCCGCCGGCAGGGGCAGGCGACCCAGCAGCTGCTCACGTTCTACGCCTTGGAACGCTGGCTGGCCCGCCTCGCCGCCAGCCGGTTCGCGGACCAGTTCATCCTCAAGGGCGGGCTGCTGTTGGCCGCGGTCGACGTCCGGCGCCCTACCGTCGATGCCGACGCTCTGGCACGGGGGATCCCCGCCGACCACGACACCATCGCGGCGGCCGTCGTCGAGATCGCGACCCGGCCGGATCCCGACGGGGCCGATGGGATCACCTTCGACGCGTCGAGCGTGCGAACTCGCACCATCCGCGAGGAGGGGTTGTACGCGGGCGTCCGGGTCACGTTCACCGCGGAGCTCGCGACCGCGCAGATCAAGGTGAGCCTCGACATCAACTTCGGCGATCCCGTCACTCCCGGGCCCCGCCTGGTGCAGTTGCCGTCCGTGCGGCCGGGCAGTGCGCCCGTGACCGTCCTGGGTTACCCGCTGGAGACCGTGCTCGCGGAGAAGATCTGCACCGCCACCGCCCTGGGCGACGCCAACTCCCGGATGAAGGACTACGCCGACATCTGGACGCTGACCGGCCGCCACGCCTTCGAGAGGCGGGCCGTGTCCCAGGCTCTGGCCGCCACAGCTGATCACCGCGGGACCGAACTCGTGGCTCTGTCGACGGTCACTGCCGACCTCGTGGCCCTCCGGGCCCGGAACTACGCGACCTACCGGTCGTCGCTGGCCGCCGATGGCCGGCACCTCCCCGAGAACTTGGCCGATGTCGTCGCGGACGTGACGACCTTCGCCGACCCGCTCGTGGACGGCGGGGCGGGGATGGCCTGGGACTTCACTGCGCGCCGGTGGACGTGAGGGTGCCACCATGATCCGTCACGGCAAGAGGCTGCGACCCGACGTCGTTGCTCACCTGTTCGGCCGGCTCGTGGCCGAGGTCGGTGTGGAGCGCATCCGACCGCACGACCTCCGGCACGTGCGCGCCGGCTCGGCCCTTGCCGCCGGCGTCGACATCGAGGTCGTCAGCGTCGACTGGGCCACTCCACGACGAACATCACGAGCAGCCTCTACACGCACATCGAGCCTTTGTCAGTAACAGTTCTCCATCTGGCTGAGAACGAGGGCCGTAGCGACGATCGCGGAGATGCGCCAGGGGCAGAGAGTGACCCGGGTCAGAGCTCGCCAGCGGGTCTTGAGGTGAGCGATGCCGTGCTCGACGAAGGCGCGTTCGGCGTTGACGTAGGAGTTCCAGCCCCGGGTGGATGCGTCGAGAACCTGCCTACCGCGAGGACGCCGCACGGGCACCCGGATGCCGGCTCCGGCACCGGTGTATGCCTTGTCGGCCAGGGTGGGGACACCATCACGAGCAGCGGCGTAGAGCGCCGGCAGGGCGTGGATGCGCGCGGCGGTCAGATCGTGAGTGCAGCCCGGCTCGACCGGAGAAACCCACAACGGCCGTCCGTCAGAGTCGGTGACGATCTGGACGAGACCGCCGTGGTGGCGGTGCTTCCCGGAGTACCAGCGATCACGTCGACTTCCGGGATCACTCACGCGGTCGGTCTCGATGAGGGTGCCGTCCAGCAGCAGATGCTCGGTTCCTCTGTTCACCGCCGCGGCGACGACCTCGGGCAGGTCCGGTGCCTGAACGGCGAGGACGTCCAGGGCCTCATGCAGGTAGCGGTACGCGGTCTTGAGACTGACGGCGTTGTCCCGGGCGAGGTCGGCGACGGCGACGCGTTGGCGCATGAACCGCAGCAGCAGGACCGCCTGGGCGAAACAGCCCAGCACCCGGCGGCCTCGGCGGGTGCCGATGTGGGCACGGTGAGCGGACACCAGTCGGGCGATGGTCTGGGCGAGGTCGCGGGAGACGTCGAGGCTGGCACGATAGACATCCCATGCGCATTCGGTGTCAAGCGGCTGTGCCGATCAGGTGGCTCCAGGCAGTGGTTTCGCTGTAGAGGGTCCGTGACTTCAAGCAACCGTGCAGGATCCCCACCAAACGGTTCG